>DATHRJ010000359.1:0-4189 GCA_035465455.1 Lysobacter sp. | reverse complement strand
GTCGCGGGCGCGGCGCTTGCGGCCGGCGCGACCGCGGTCGACACCGCCGCGGCTTCGGGTTCGGCGCGCGGCGGACGCGGTTTGGCCGGTCCGTCGCCGCGCGGACGCCGTGCGCCGCCGTCGCGTGACGGCTTGGCGGCGCCGCTGCGGCCGCCGCGGCGCTCCTCGTCAGCGGCCTTCTGTTCGCGGGCCTCCTTGAAGATCGCGCCGATGCTTTCCTCCTCGACCGTCTCGCCCTCGGCTGGGGCGGCGCGCGGCGCGCGCGGGCGCGCAATCAGCAGGTCCGGCTCGACCCGCGCCACCGGCAGCTTCTGCTCGATGTAGGCCTCGATGTCCGGCAGGCTCATCGCGTAGCGCTCGCAGGCGAAGCTGATCGCGTCGCCCTCGGCGCCCAGGCGCGCGGTGCGGCCGATGCGGTGCACGTAGTCCTCGGCATCGAACGGCAGGTCGTAGTTGTAGACGTGGCTGACGCCGTCGATGTGCAGGCCGCGCGCGGCCACGTCGGTGGCGACCAGGATCTCGAGCCCGCCCTTCTGGAACTTGGCCAGCAGCGACTCGCGCTTCTTCTGCGGCACGTCCCCGCTCAACACGCCGACGCGGTAGCCACCGCGCTCCAGTGCGCGCGCCACTCGCTCGACCCAGGCCTTGGTGTTGACGAACACCATCGTGCGCGCGCCTTCGCTGCGCGACAGCAGGCCCAGCAGCAGCGGCAGCTTCTCCTCGTCGGACGGGAAGTACATCAGCTGGCGCACGGTCGAGTTGGTGATGAATTCCGACTCCACCACGATCTTCTGCGGCTCGTTCATGTGCTCGTAGGCCAGCTCGAGCACGCGGTGGCTCAGCGTCGCCGAGAACAGCAGGGTCTGGCGCGCGGTGCGCTCGGGCATGCGCCGCAGCAGGAAGCGGATGTCCTTGATGAAGCCCAGGTCGAACATGCGGTCGGCTTCGTCGAGCACGCAGATCTCGCACGCGTGCAGGCTCACCACCTTGTGCTGCTTGACGTAGTCGATCAGCCGGCCCGGGGTGGCGATGATCACGTCCACGCCCTGCTGCAGCAGCTCGCGCTGCTTGTCGTAGTCGACCCCGCCGTAGACCAGGGCGAACTTCAGCCCGAGCTCGCTGCCGAACTTGACCGCGTCCTTGTGGATCTGGATCGCCAGCTCGCGGGTCGGGGCGAGAATCAGCGCGCGCGGGTCCTCGGGCTTGCGGTCGGCCAGCGCCGGGCGGGTCAGCAGGCGGTTGATCACCGCGACCAGGAACGCCAGCGTCTTGCCGGTGCCGGTCTGGGCCTGGCCGGCGACGTCGCCGCCGGGCAGCGCCACCGGCAGGGTCAGCGCCTGGATCGGGGTGCAGCGGGTGAAACCTGCGGTCTCCAGCCCGGCCAGCAGGCTCGGGTGCAGGTCGAACGAGGAAAACGTGATGTCGGTTAGCGGCTTGTCGCTCATGAGCGTATCGGGGACCGTGTCAGGGCGCGCGCGCAGCACAGGGTGATGTGGGGCAGCGCTTGCGTGGGTGGCGTCCGCAAAGCAGACTGCCGGGGTCGGCCAGTTCATCCTGACCACAGGCGCAGCGGGCTTGTAGCCCGTCGCGAAACGCCCCAGTTTAGCGCAACCCGCGCGGTACTCCGCGCAGCGCCGGCCTCGCCCGGCGGTCCGCGCCGCAAACCCGCCAGCACAGGAGCCCCACCCGTGAGCGAAAAAGTCATGCACGTCGGCGATGCCGATTTCGATGCCGCCGTCCTGCAGTCGTCCGAGCCGGTGCTGGTGGACTTCTGGGCCGAATGGTGCGGCCCCTGCAAGATGATCGCGCCGGCCCTGGACGAACTGGCCGAGGCCTACGACGGCCGGGTCAAGATCGCCAAGGTCAACGTCGACCACAACCGCGCCACCGCGATGAAGTTCCACGTGCGCTCGATCCCGATGCTGCTGCTGTTCAAGGATGGCCAGGTCCAGGCGACCCAGATCGGCGCGGTCGGCAAGGCCCAGCTCAGCCAGATGCTCGACAAGGTGCTGTGAGGCCCGCCAGCCGAGGCTGTGGGGCCATGTGTCCTGTGGGCCGGCGACCCCGCGTTTGAACATGAACGCATTGCCGCCGCCGCTTGCCGCGCTGCGGTGGCAATGCTAGTTTCGCCAAACACCGGTGCGAAGAATCCTCTGGCTCCCGCGCCGCACCCTTCTTACCCACGTCCCTGACGTCCCGCTCGCCTGATGCGAGCGCTCGCCGCTTAGCGAGGAATTCCCGCTTGTCCGACAACACCCCCGACGCTGGCGACATCGCCGAAAAGCGTGTGCGCAAGCCGCGTGCCGCCAAGGCCGATGCGCCCGCCACCCCCGCCGTGGCCCCGCCCGCGTCGTCCGCGCCCGCCCCTGCGGCCGCACCTTCCACTCCGGCCGCCCCGGCTGCGCCGACGCAGGCGTCGCCGGCCGCCGGCCCTGCAGCGGCCGCGCCATCCGGCGACGGTGGCAACCCGGCTGCCGGTGGCGGCAACCCACAAGGCCAGGCCAACCCGGGCGGCGACGGCGGCCCGCGCGACGGCGAAGGCCGCGGCAGCAACAATCGCCGCGAACGTTTCCGCAGCCGCCGTGACCGCGAACGTGGTGGTGGCGGCGGCGGTGGCGGTGGCGGCGGCGGTGGCGGTGGCCGGCAGCGCGAAGGCGGCATGCACGATGACGGCGGCAACGAGCCGTTCATCCCGCGCCCGCATCCGCAGGTGCCGGAAGGCTTCCCGCAGTATTCGCTGAGCGACCTCAAGCGCATGCCGGCGCAGAAGCTGCTCGATATCGCCGAGCAGCTGAACATCCAGGAAGGCGTGGCCCGCGCGCGCAAGCAGGACGTGATCGTCGCGCTGCTCAAGGTGCTGACCCGCCACGGCGAAGGCGTCGCCGCCGACGGCGTGCTGGAGATCCTGCCCGACGGCTTCGGCTTCCTGCGCGCGGCCGAGGCCTCGTACCTCGCCGGCCCCGACGACACCTACATCTCGCCCAGCCAGATCCGCCGCTTCAACCTGCGCACCGGCGACCATCTCTCCGGCCGCATCCGCTTCCCGAAGGACGGCGAGCGCTACTTCGCGCTGTCGATCGTCGACACGATCAACGGCGAGCCGATCGAGGCGTCCAAGAACAAGGTGCTGTTCGAGAACCTCACCGCGCTGTTCCCGCGCCGCAAGTTCAAGCTCGAGCGTGGCGATGGCTCCACCGAGGACATCACCGGCCGCATCCTTGATCTGATGGCGCCGCAGGGCAAGGGCCAGCGCGCGCTGATCGTGTCGCCGCCGAAGGCCGGCAAGACCATGCTGATGCAGCAGGTCGCCACCGCGATCAGCCTCAACCATCCCGACGTGCACCTGATCGTGCTGCTGATCGACGAACGTCCCGAGGAAGTCACCGACATGCAGCGCACCGTGCGCGGCGAGGTGATCAGCTCCACGTTCGACGAGCCCGCCGGCCGCCACGTGCAGGTCGCCGAGATGGTGATCGAGCGCGCCAAGCGCCTGGTCGAGCACAAGCGCGACGTGGTGATCCTGCTCGACTCGATCACCCGCCTGGCGCGTGCCTACAACAACGTCCTGCCGAGTTCCGGCAAGATCCTCTCCGGCGGCGTCGACGCCAACGCCCTGCACCGGCCGAAGCGCTTCTTCGGCGCCGCGCGCAACGTCGAGGAAGGCGGCTCGCTGACCATCATCGCCACCGCGCTGGTCGACACCGGCAGCAAGATGGACGAGGTGATCTACGAGGAGTTCAAGGGCACCGGCAACTCGGAGGTGCATCTGAACCGTCGCATCGCCGAGAAGCGCGTGTACCCGGCGATCGACATCAACCGCTCCGGTACCCGCCGCGAGGACTACCTGATCGAGCCCGAGCTGCTGCAGAAGATCTGGATCCTGCGCAAGCTGCTGCACGGCATGGACGAGATCGGCGCGATGGAGTTCCTGCTCGACAAGATGAAGAGCACCAAGTCCAACGACGAGTTCTTCAGCTCGATGAAGCGCTGACCGTCACGGCGGCCGCGTGACCAAAACGCCCCGCTTTGGCGGGGCGTTTTCTTTTGTGGGGACCTGGTGGCCAGTACGTTTGTTTGCGGCCTGCGGAGACCGCCGCTGATCGCTACGGCGGTGCCACCTCGGACACCTGCCTCTGGCTCCTGCCGGCGGCGGCGCGGACCGGGTCATCGACCACCACCCGGTCGCGGC
>DATHRJ010000358.1:0-4938 GCA_035465455.1 Lysobacter sp. | reverse complement strand
GTCGCTGCAGATCGTGATGCACCGCATCGTCTGGAGCGCGGTGCTGGTGAGCGCGTGGCTGTTGTGGACGCAGGGACGCGGCTGGTTGCGCGCGGCGCTGGCGCGCCCGCGCGCGGCGTGGATGCTCGCGCTCAGTGGCGTGCTGATCTCGTTCAACTGGGGCCTGTACATCTGGTCGGTCAACGCCGGCCACGTGGTCGAGAGCAGCCTGGGTTATTACATGAATCCGCTGGTGAACGTGCTGCTCGGGGTGATGCTGCTGGGCGAACGCCTGGATCGGGTGCAGTGGACTTCGGTGGTGCTGGCGGCACTCGGGGTGGCGTGGCTGACCTGGCAATACGGGCAGCCGCCGTGGATCGCGATCGGGCTGGCGCTGTCGTTCGGCCTGTACGGCCTGGTGCGCAAGCTCGCCGCCGCCGATGCGATCAGCGGGCTCGGCGTGGAGAGCCTGTACCTGCTGCTGCCGGCGCTGGCGGTGCTGTTCTGGTTCGAGAGCCACGGCAGCGGCGGCTTCGGTGGCGCGTGGGGCATTGGCCTGTCGCTGCTGCTGGTGCTGGGCGGCGCGCTGACCGCGCTGCCGCTGATCGGGTTCGCCTACGCGGTGCGGCGCGTGCCGCTGTCGGTGGTCGGGGTGATGCAGTACATCGCGCCGACGCTGCAGTTGCTGATCGGCGTGCTGGTGTTCGGCGAGTCGTTCGAACGGGACCGCGCGGTCGGCTTCGTGCTGATCTGGACCGGCCTGGCGATCTTCGCCACCCACGGTTTCCTGCGCTCGCGGCGGCCGGTGGTGGTCTAGGTCGCGCGCAGCGCCTCGGTGACCGGCAGGCGCGCGGCACGCAGCGCCGGCATCAGCCCGCCGAAAAACCCGATCAGCAGCGCCCACGCCAGCCCCTGCGCGATCAGTGCCGGCGTCACCGCGAAGTTGAAGGCGACCTGGGTGAACGATCCCGGGCTCAGCGTCGACACGCTGTAGCCGTTGAACAGCAGGTAGGCGAGTACCGCGCCGATGATGCCGCCGGTCACCGCGAGCACCAGCGCCTCGGCCATCACCGAGGCGATCACCGACACCTTGCCGAACCCCAGCGCGCGCAGCGTGCCGATCTCGCGAGTGCGCGCCGACACCGCCGAATACATCGTGTTGAGCGCGCCGAACAGCGCGCCGAACGCCATGATCACTGTGATCACGTTGGTCAGCAGCCGGATCAGGAACGTCAGCGTTTCCGACTGCGCGCTGAAGTACGCCAGTTCGCGCTCGACGTCGACGGTGAGTTGCGGGTCGTTGCGCAGCCGCGCCTCGAACGCGTCGAACGCCGCCGCGCTCTCCAGCTGCGCCAGCACCGAGGAATAGCCGCTGCGGTCGAACGCGTTCTGCACCGCCTCGGTGTCGGCCCACAGCTCGGACTCGTGGCCGTCTCCGTTGGAGGTGAAGACGCCGACGATGGTCCACGGCGCGCCCTTGAACACCAGTCGTTCGCCGACCGCGAGCCCGGCGAACTGCCGTTGCGCGCTGCGACCGACCAGCAGTTCCTGCAGCCCCGGGCGGAAGCGCCGGCCTTCGACGATCACCACCTCCGGGCGCAGCTCGAACGCGTTGGGCTCCACCCCGCGCAGGGTGACGTTGGTCCCGCCCGCCTGGTCCTTGCGCGCGACCTCGGTGATCACGATCAGTTCGCCCGAGGCCAGCGGCAGCCCGTCGCTGCCGCGCACGATCGCGGGATCCTGCTTGATCAGGGTCACCAGGGCGCGCTCGAGGAAGCTGGACAGCTCGGCATTGCTGCCGGCGCGCAGCACGATCGCGCGGTCGTCGCGGCCGGTCGTGCCGAGCGTTTTGGTCAGGCCGGCGGACATCGACAGCATTGCCACGAGCACCGCGACCACGCCGGCAATGCCGACCACGATCACCAGCGAGGCGCCCCAGCGCTGGGGGATGCTCTGCAGGTTCATCGCGACGATTTCGCGGATCTGGCGGGCGGTGCTCATGCGGATTCCCTGTCAGCGGCCATCTCAACGGCCCGCGAGCGCGTCGACGATCTTCAGGCGCTTGGCGCGTAGCGCCGGCGGCAGGCCCACCGCGCAGGCGAGCACGATCACCGCTCCGAGCACGAACAGCCACACCCGGCGGTCAGGCTGCAGCGGCGGGAACTCCGGCGGCAAGAAGGCGGTGACCACCGCGGCGAGCGTCATTCCGAGGCCGGCGCCCAGCGTGCACAGCAGCAGCGCTTCGGCCAGCACCAGCCACAGCACGGTGCGGTCGGTGAAGCCCAGGCACTTGAGCACCGCCAGTTCCGGGATGCGTTCGCGCACCGCCTGGCTCATGGTGAAGCCGGTGAGGATCAGGATGGTGAAGAACACCGCGCCGGAGATCGCGTTCATGATGAAGCCGATGTCGCCGAACTGGCGCAGGAACCCCAGCTGGAACTCCTGCTCGTTCTGGGTCTTGGTTTCATCAGTGGAGTTGGCGAAGCGCGCGTCGATCTGCGCGGCCACGCGCGGCGAATCCAGCGGGTCGGCCACGCGCACCACGAACACCCCGGCCAAGCCGCGGGCCGCGGCGCTGCGGCCTTCGTCGAACTGGCCGTAGTTGAGGTACATCAGCGAGGTCTGGTCCTGCCACTTCTGGTCGCGGCCGTCGAAGATGCCCACCAGCCGCCACTCCCAGACCCGGTCGCCGTCGGCCTTGGACCAGATGAAGCTGTTGAGCGGGATGATGTCGCCGATGCGCCAGCCGTAGCGCTGCGCGAGCTTGCGGCCGACGATCGCACCGTCCTGGGTGGAGACGAACGCGCGCCACTGGTCTTCGGGCATCACCCACTCGGGGTAGGTGTCGCGCAATCGCTGCGGGCTGACCACGAATTGCGGAAACCCGGTGCGCTCGTCGCCGTACTGGCCGCCGAAGAACTGCGAGAAGCCGACGTGCTGCACGCCTGGGATCGCCTCGATCTGCGGCAGCATCCGCATCGGCAGCGGCTGGGTGAAGCTGATGCGCGCCTGCACGATCAGCCGGTTCGCCCCGAGGAAGTCGGCGCCGCCGGCGAACAGCGAATTCACCGCCTGCAGCAGCCCCAGCAGCAGGAACGCGGCGGTCAGCGACAGCAGGGTGAACACGGTGCGCGTCTTCTTGCGGAACAGCGCCGACCAGATCAGCGGCAAGTACTTGCCGATCACGTCAGCGCACCGCGGGCCGGGTGTCGGGTTCGTCGACCAGCGTGCCCTTGTCCAGGTGCACGGTGCGCTGCGCGTACTCGGCCGCCTTCGGGTCGTGGGTGACCATCACGATGGTCTTGCCGAACTCGCGATTGAGCTGCTGCAGCAGGCCCAGCACCTCGTCGGCGGTCCTGCGGTCGAGGTCGCCGGTGGGCTCGTCACAGATCAACAGCAGCGGGTCGGACACCAGCGCACGGGCGATCGCGACGCGTTGCTGCTGGCCGCCGGACAGTTCGCCGGGCTTGTGGTCGGCGCGATCGTCCAGCCCGACCAGCTCGAGCGCCACCGCCGCCCGCCGCGCGCGTTCGCTCGCGCCCATGTCGGTCAGCAGCAGCGGCAATTCGACGTTGCGCTGCGCGGTCAGCACCGGCATCAGGTTGTAGCTCTGGAAGATGAAGCCGACCGTGTCGGCCCGCCATGCGGCGAGCTCGTCGCCGTCGAGGTCGTCGATCGCCACACCCGCCACGCGCAGGTCGCCGCTGGTGGGCGAATCGAGCCCGCCGATCAGGTTCAGCAGCGTGGTCTTGCCCGAACCCGACGGTCCCATCAACGCGATGAAGTCGCCGTCGGCAATGTCCAGCTGGATGCTGTGCAGCACCTCGATGCGCTCCTTGCCGCGTTCGTAGACCTTGGTCAGGTCGCGGATCCGCACCAGCGGCTGCTTCGCGCCGGTTGCGGCGTCGTCGCCGGCGACGCGCGCGGACATCGTCAGCGCGCCTCGCTGCCGGTGGTGACGCGCTGTCCATCGCGCAGCTCATCGGGCTCCAGCACCACCGGTTCGCCGGGCTCGACTCCCGCGGCGATGCGGCGGTCGGCGTCGCGCACTTCCGCCAGCGTCACCTCGCGTTCGACCGCGCGCCCGTCGACCACCACGAACACGCGGCCCTTGCGGGCCCTGGCCGCATCGGCCGCGGCCACGTCGCCATCGAGCACGATCGCCTTGGCCGGCACCCACACCCCGGTCGGCCTGGGCGCATCCGCGTCGGCCTTTTCCAGGAAACTCACGCGCACGCCCATGTCGGGGACGATGCGCGGGTCCTTGGCGTCCAGCGCGATGCGCACCTTGACCGTGGCCTTGGCGCGGTCGGCGGTCGGGATGATCGCGATCACCTCGCCGGGAATCCGCCAGTCCGGGTAGGCGTTGAGCACCGACTCCACCGGCATCCCCGGCTGCACGCGGCCGATGTAGGCCTCGTTCACGTCGACCTGCACCTCCAGCGAATCCATGTCGACGATGGTGCCGATGCCGGTGCGGGTGAAGCCGCCACCGGCGGAGATCGGCGAGACGATCTCGCCCGGCTGCGCGGCCTTGGCGGTGACCACGCCGGCGAACGGCGCGCGCACGACCGTGTTGTCCACGCCGATCGCGGCGACGTCGAGCTGCTCGCTGGCGACGGCGACGTTGCGCCGTGCGGACGTCAGTTGCGCGCGCAGTGCATCGCGCTGCGCGATCGCCTGGTCGAGCTGGGCGCGCGATACCAGCTGCTGCGCGGCCAGCGACTGCAGCCGCGAGGCATTGGCTTCGGCCTCGCGCAGCTGCGCCTGCACCTGGCCGATCTGGCTGCGCGCCGCGCCGACCTGCGCCGCGGCCAGCGCGCGCTGCGCATCGGCGTCCAGCGGATCGAGCGTGGCCAGGACATCGCCCTGGCGCACCTGCTGGCCTTCCTCGATCATCACCTCGCGCACCTTGCCGGTGATCTTCGAGGACACCGTGGCCATGCGCCGCGCGACGAT
>DATHRJ010000357.1:0-12540 GCA_035465455.1 Lysobacter sp. | reverse complement strand
AGGATCGCGCCGAGGATCTGGTTGTCCGGGACCACCATGCCAAAGCGCTTGCCGGCCTCGAACGAGCCGGTCTGGAACCGCAGCTTGCCGATGCTCTGCGCGCCGCGCAGCTGCAGCCCGTTGGGGCGGCTGAGGGTGAGGCCGGTGGCGATCTGGCCGGTGCCTTCGGCTTCGATCAGTTCGTTGATGAAGCGGCTGACCTGACGCGCGTTGCGGCTGGCTTCGGTGGTGCCTTTCTTGCCGTGGTCGAGCTCCTCGATGACCTGCATCGGCAGGTACACATCGTGCTCCTCGAACCGGAACAGCGCGGTCGGGTCGTGCATCAGCACATTGGTGTCGAGCACATAGATCCGCTTGCTTTTCGTCATCGCGAACTCCGTCGGTGATGGAACGATCGGGTCAGTCATTTCGGGCAGGGCGCAGGCACGGCGGGGCAGGGGGCAATGCAGCAATCGGCGAACAGCAGCATGCCGCCACTGGCCCGGGGGCGAGGTGGCGGGGCGAGAGGCATCGGGGGGTCGTCACTGGGCCGGGGCAGCCTTGAGCGCATCGAGCACGGCCTGGGCATGCCCTGGCACCTTGACCGGCCGCCACGACTGCACGATGACGCCGCTTGGGTCGATGAGGAATGTGCTGCGCTCTATGCCCATGACCTTGCGGCCGTACATGGTCTTTTCCCTGATCACGCCGAACGCGTTGCACAACGCCTCGTCGGCGTCGCTGACCAGGTCGAAGCCGAAGCCCTGCCTGGCGCAGAAGTTCTGGTGCGATTTGACCGAGTCGCGCGAGACGCCCAGCACGGTCGCCCCGAGCTGCTCGAACTGCGGCAGCAGCGCGTTGAAATCCAGGCCCTCGGTGGTGCAGCCGGGGGTGCTGTCCTTCGGATAGAAGTACAGCACCAGCCAGCGCCCTGCGTGGTCGGCCAGCCGCACGGTCGTGCCGCTGGACAACGCGAGCGTCAGGTCGGGGGTGTCGTTGCCGTAAACGTGGTCGCCGGTATCGAGCATCGTCAGAACTTCATCGGATCCATGATCGCGTCGAGGTTGAGATGGTCGCAGAATTCGAGGAAGTCATCGCGCAGGGCAGCGATGTGCATGCTCGCCGGCACGCCGATCGTGATCTGCGAGGAGAACATGTCGGCGCCGGTCTGCATCGCGCGGTAGCGCGAACAATGCAGGCTTTCCACCGTGATGCCCTGGCGGTCGAAGAAATCGGCCAGCTGGAACAGGATGCCGGGCTTGTCGGCGGCGACGACCTCGACGATGTACGGCAGCAGGTTGGACTGCACCTGCTTGGGGCCGGTGCGGTACCAGACCAGCTTGAGGTTCTCCTCGCGCTCCAGGCGCGTGAGCATCGCTTCCAGCTTGGCCACCGCATCCCACGAACCCACCGCGAGCGCGGTCACCGACACGTCGCGCCCGACCGTCGACAGGCGCGCATCCACGAGGTTGCAACCGCTGTCGGTGATCCTGCGGCTCACCGACAGCAGGGGGGATTCCGGATGCGTCGTATAGGCGTTGATCAGCAGGTGGTTTTCGTTCGGCGACGGCCGGGTGGCGGAATCGGAATCGGTCAAGGCGGCGCCTGCAATGGAGAAGGAACATGCTCCGCGGCGGACGCTTGCCGGGAGACTGAACGGCCGCCCGCGAACGGGCAACAGCCTGCATGCAGCATACTTGCCCGCGCTTTCACGCCGCAAGTAACATCGGGTCGTGCCCGGCCGCGGCATCCGGTTCCTCCTCGCAACCCCCAGAAAAGGCTTCCCAGTGCGACTATCCGGCAGCATCACCGCGCTGGCGACGCCGTTCAGCGTCGACGGCGAACTCGACCTCGATGCGTGGCAGCGGTTGCTGGCCACGCAGCTTGCGTCCGGCACCCAGGCCATCGTGGTCGCAGGTTCCACCGGCGAGGCGGCAGCCTTGCTGGACGCCGAGTTCGACACGTTGCTGCGGGTCGCGGTGCAGCAGGTCGCCGGCCGCATCCCGGTGCTGGCTGGCACCGGCCTGTCCAATACCTTCAAGACGATCGAGCACACCCGCCGCGCCGCCGCCCTGGGCGCGGACGCCGCGCTGGTGGTGACACCACCCTACGTGCGCCCCACCCAGGCCGGGCTGGTGGCGCATTACCGCGCGGTCGCCGACGATGGCGCGCTGCAGGTGGTGCTGTACAACGTCCCCGGCCGTACCGGCGTGGACATGCTGCCGGAGACGGTCGCCGAGCTGGCCGGCCACCCGCGCATCATCGGAATCAAGGAGGCGTGCAGCGAGCCCGAGCGCATGGCCGCGTTGCTGGCCCTGCGCAATGAGGCGTTCGCGGTGCTGAGCGGCGACGATCCGACCGCGTGCCGGGCGATGCTCGAAGGTGCCGACGGCATCATCTCGGTGGCATCCAACGTGCTTCCGGCAGCGTTCCGGCGCCTGTCCGACCTGGCGCGGGACGGCAAGCGCGACGAGGCCGAGGCTTTCAACGCGCGACTGGAGGCGATCTGCGACTTCCTCGGGGTCGAGCCCAACCCCATCCCGGTCAAGGCCCTGCTGACCCGGCAGGGCATCGGCCACGGCTTGCGGCTTCCGCTGCTACCGTTGTCGGCCACCCACGAGGATGCCGCGGCGGCAATCGCCGTTGCCGTCCAGGAACTCGAACAAGCCTGCCGCGATCCGCTCGCGGCCTGACCCCTGCAGGAGATTCACCATGCGTTCGTCCCTCGCCCGATCGATCCCGACTCCCCGCACCGCGCTCGCCGCCGCGCTGCTGCTGACCCTTGCCGCCACCTCCGGCTGCGCCTGGTTCCGCAAGGGCCATGAAATGTATGCGCAGAGCCCCGAGAACCGCCCGCTGGAAGTGCCGCCGGATCTGGATCGCCCCGGCGCCCAGGCCGCGATGGGCGCACCCGCGCCGACGACCGCCAGTGCTACGGCCCCGGCCCCGACTACCGAGGGCACCGCGATCGGCTTCATCACCGCCGGCAGCCGCGAGGACGTGTACGCGAAGGTCGACGCGGCCCTTGCTGCGGTCGACGGCGCGGAAGTCGCCAGTCGGGCCGCCGCACTTGGCGTGTTCGATGTGAACTACCAGGGCAGCAACTTCCTGGTGCGGGTCAGCGCGGTGGAAGCGGGAGCCTATGTCTCGGCGGTCGATCCGCGCGGCATGCCCGCGACCGGCGACGCCCCGACCCAGCTGATCGCGGCATTGCGCAGCGCCATCGGCGGCAATTGATGCAGGCTTGAGCAACGCGGCACTGTCGCGGACAGCGCCGCGTCACTCAGGACTGGCGACGCGCAACCCGTCGCGGATCGCGTCGCCCGGATACAGCACGACCCGGGTGGCGGCAGTCAGGCCACTGCGCACCTGGGCAGCATCCTCACCGATTGCGCCGATCTGCACCCGCCGCAAGCGGGCGCGGCCGCCTTCGATCGCGTACACCGCCCACGCGGGACCGTCGCGAAACAGCGCGGCGGTCGGCACGCGCAAGGTGTCTTGCGAATGCCAGACCAGGAACCTGGCCTCGACGCGATAACCGTCACCCAGCGAACTGCGCTGGGCGACGGGTGTGTCGATCGCGACCACGATCAGTGTCCGTTGTTCCTCCACGCCCAGCGCCGATACCTTGGTGAACCCGCCCGGCTCGATCGTGTGGACGCGGCCGTGCAGCGGCGTGGCGCCGCCCCAGCGCAGCAGCTGCACCGGCGTCCCCGGGGAGACCCGCACCGCATCGGCGGTGAGCGCTTCCACCACCACTTCCAGTTCATCCAGGTCGCCGATCACCAGCACCGGCTGCCCGCCGGTGATCCGGCCCGCGCTCTCGACCTGGCGTTGCAGAACGGTCCCGGCGATCGGCGCACGCAGTGGCAGCGTGGCCCCGTTACCGCGCCCGGCGCCCTGCAGTGCCAGCACGGCGCGTGCGGCGTCGCGCTGTGCACGGGTGGCATCGCGCTGCGCCTGCGACGCGCGCAGCGAAGCGTCGGCAGCTGCAGCGTCGGCGCGCAACGTGTCCAGTTCCGAGCGTGCGATCAACTGATCGGCGACCAGGCGTTCGGCGCGTCGAAGCGCGGCCTCGCTGCGGCGCTGCTCGGCTGTTGCCGCACTGACGCTGGCCTGCGCGGCGGCCAGTTGCCGGTCGGCGGCCGTGGCCTGCGCCTGCGCCTGGGCGCGGCTGGCGGGATCGAGCAGGGCCGATGAGGTCGGGCGCAGCATCGCCAGCACCTGGCCCGCCTCGACCGTGTCGCCCGGCTCCGGTTCGACCCGTTCGATGGTGCCGTCCAGCGGCGCGCTGATCACGTAGCGGTGGCGCACCCGGGTGCGACCCTCTTCGACGAACGTGACGCTCAGTGGCCCACGATCCACCTCGCCCGATTCCACCTCCAGCGCCCGCGGCCACAGACCCCACGCTGCGAGCGCGATCGCGACGATCGCCAACAGGGCGAAGATCGGACGGCGAACGGCGGCGGTGCGTTTCTGCATGGCTCTGTCCTTGTCCGGTTTCAGTCGCGCGCCTTCAGCACCGCGATCAGGTCCAGCCGATGGACCATGCGCCGCACCGCCCAGCCTGCGCCGGTTGCGGCGAACAGGCTGCCAAGGCCGGTTATCGCATACGTGGTGGGACTGACGTAGTGCGGGATGCGCATGAGGTCCGAATCGAAGCCTTGCACCATCAGCGCGATCAGGCCATTTCCCAGCAGGTAACCCAACGGCAGCGCGAGCACGGTCAGCAACGCCAGTTCGCCCAGCAGCAGGTAGCCGACCTCGAACCGGTCGAAGCCGAGCACGCGCAGGCTGGCCAGGTCGCGCGAGCGCTCCGACAGGGTGACGCGCGCGCTGCTGTAGACCACGCCGGCGGTGATCACCGCGCCGAAGCCGGTGGCGATCAGGGTGAAGGTCAGGATCGTGCGGGCCATGCTCTCGTAGAAATTGCGGATTCCCAGCAGGCGCTGCTCCACCGCGGCCACCTGCGGTCGCCGATGCAGGTGCTCTATCAGTTCTGGCAGTCGTGCACGATCGGCGGACACCGAGGCCCCGGAGATGCGCGCGCCTTCGCCCATGAGCCGGTCGAGCGTCGCCAGTGGCAGGTAGGCCCGGACCCCGAACGACTCGTTGACCAGTCCGGCCAGCGGCAGGTCGAAGATGCGGCGGCGGCCTTCCAGGGTTTCCAGGGTGACACGATCGCCCGGTTGCGCGCCCAGCATCAGCGCGAGCTGGTCGGTCAGCAGCACGCCCCGTAACGGAAGCGCCACCGGCTGTCCCTGCTGGTCGAGATTGCGGCGCAGCGTGGGTTCCTCGAGCATCCCGACCAGGGCGGTGCGATGACTCGCGGCGCGGAACCGTACCTCCACCGGGACCGTGCGTTCGGCTTCCACCGCCAGCACGCCGGGCAGCGAGGCGAGCTCGAAAGCCGCACGCGGCGCCTGCGGCTCGACGAAGACGATGTCGAGATCCTGCCGCGCCATCTGCCGGTACTGCCGGTCGACCATCAGGCCCAGCGCGTCGCTCTGGAACCGCCCCATCATCATGATCGCGGTGCCCAGTGCCAGTCCCACCCAGGTCAGGGTGGTGCGCACGGGCCGTTGCAGCAGATTGCGCAGGATCAGGCGGTGCGGCATGTCGAGCCGCCCAAGAACCGCGCTGCGGTCGAGCCAGTGCAGCGGTCGCCGGTACGGGGTCTGTGCCTGCATGGCTTCGGCCGGCGTGAGCCGCGACGCCTGCGCCACCGGCACCGCGGCTCCGAGCAGCGCGCTGCCGAGGCTGACCACGAATGCCAGCACGACGACCGAAGCCGGGATCGAGAAATCCAGGTACGGCAGCCGGTAGAACTCCCGGTACAGGTCGGCCAGCAGCGTACCCAGCCATGCCCCCAGCACGAGACCCAGCACGGCGCCGAGTCCGCCGGCAACGATGGCGAAACCGGCGAAATGGCGCCAGATCTCGCGGCGGCGGTAGCCGAATGCCTTCAGCGTGCCGATCTGCTCGCGCTGGCCGGCGATCAGTCGGGCCAGGACCACGTACAGCACGAACGCGGACACCGACAGGAACACCGCGGGGAACAGCCGCGCCATCGTGCGCAGCTGGCGGAACTCCTCCTCGAGATAGCGGTGCGACTGCTGGTCATCGCGGGTGATCGCGCCGACGCCGCCGAACCGCGCCAGCTCGCGGTCGATGGCGGCCAGGACCGGTTGCGCGCGGGTGCCGGGCTCAAGGCGCAGCGCCACGCTGTTGAACGCACCTTCCATGTCGGTGGCCGCAGCGATGGCCGGTCGCGGCATCCACACGATCGCGTGGCGACGGTTGTCGGGGAACAGCGCCTGCGGCGGCAGTTGCGCGATGAATTCCGGCGACCCGACCACGCCCACGATGCGGAACTCCTGGCGTCGTCCGTGCAGCGTCAGCCTCATGCGTTCGCCAAGACGCAGCTGGTGGGCGTCGGCGAAGGCATCGCTGACCGCGATCGCGTCGCGCTCATGTCCCTGGGGTGCGCGCCCGCGCAGCACGTGCAGGCGGTTGATCCTTGATGTTGCGAACTCCGGAAGGCTGACCGCCTGCACCTGGATGGGTTCGGCGAAACCCGGCAAATCGCCACGCCCGATGGTGAACACGCGGGTCTCCACCGCGCGCACCCCGGGGATCTCCAGCAACCGCGCCGCCACCGGTTCGGGTGCGCGCTTGAGTGAGGCGAAGACATCGGCGAACCCGTTGCTGACGTAATAGCGCGCACGGCTCGCTTCGAGCGAATGCAAGGTGGCGGTCGACATCACCAGGTTGGCCACGCCGACGGCGGCAACCAGCACGATCGCCACCATCTGCCCGCGCAGATGCCACAGGTCGCGCCAGCGCTTGCGCGAAAGCGCGTTCACCACGCCAGCTCCGAGGCACGCACGCGTTCGGGATTGACCACTTCACGTGCGATGCGTCCGTCGGCCAGGTGCAGCACCCGATGCGCCATCCGCGCGATATCGGCGTTGTGGGTGATGACCACGGTCGTGGTGCCGAGCGTGCGGTTGACCTCGTCGAGTGCCTCCAGCACGCGGATGCCGGTTGCCGAGTCGAGCGCGCCCGTGGGCTCGTCGCACAGCAGCACGTCGGGCCGCTTGGCGATCGCGCGCGCGATCGCCACCCGCTGCTGCTCGCCTCCCGACAGCTGGGTGGGGAAGTGCGCGGTGCGATCGCCGAGGCCGACGCGTTCGAGGGCCTCGCGCGGGTCCATCGGATTTTCGGCGATCTCCGTCACCAGCCCCACGTTTTCCAGCGCGGTGAGGCTCGGCAGCAGGTTGTAGAACTGAAACACGAACCCGACATGCTCACGCCGGAATTGCGTGAGCTGGTCCTCGTCGGCCCCATCCAGGCGATGGTCGCAATACCAGACCTCGCCCGCGCTGGGGACGTCGAGTCCGCCAAGGATATTGAGCAGGGTCGATTTGCCGCTGCCCGAAGGGCCGAGCAACACCACGAACTGGCCGCGATGCAGTTCCAGATCGACGCCGCGCAGCGCCGGCACTTCGACCTCGCCCATGCGGTAGACCTTGGTGAGGCCGCGCGCGCGGAATACGGCTTCGGCCGCAACGGTCGGTGCCGCGTTCAAGCGGGTCGGTCCCGTCTGGAAGCTGGCCTTCGCCGTGTTGCCATCCATCACCCCGAGCGTCTGCTGCCGGGTCAGGCTAGCAATGTCGTCGTGGGCGGATGTTGATCTGAATCAGGGGGTGACCGTCGCTCGCTGCGGAGTGCGCAGCGCGATCAGCGCTCCAGCAGGGGCAGCTTGCCGGTCTTGTCGTCCCACTCCTTGGCATCCGGCGGCGGATCCTTGCGGGTGGTGATCACCGGCCATTGCTTGGCGAGTTCGGCGTTCAACGCGATGAACAGCTCCTGCCCGGCGGGGACGTCGTCCTCGGGGTAGATCGCGTTGACCGGGCATTCGGGCTCGCACAGGGTGCAGTCGATGCACTCGTCCGGATCGATCACCAGGAAGTTCGGGCCTTCGTGGAAGCAGTCGACCGGGCACACCTCGACGCAGTCGGTGTACTTGCACTTGATGCATGCTTCGGTGACGACGAACGGCATGGCGGAAAATTCCGGTGGAAGCCCAGGTGCGATTGTAGCCGTTGGGAACCCGCGGCCAAACTACGGCGGGCCGCGCCCAGGCCCCGGCACAATAAAAAAGGGCCCGCACATCGCTGTGCGGGCCCTTGGCGAACTACTCGTTTTGAACAAGTCGCTAAATAAGCGGTCGCTGAAAATGGTGCTCCCAACGAGATTCGAACTCGTGTTTTAGCCTTGAGAGGGCCACGTCCTAGGCCTCTAGACGATGGGAGCAGACCCGCGCCGGACTCTCAACGTCACGCGGCCTGCTAGTATATGCGGCGCAGTTGCCCTCGGCAACGGCTATTCTTCAGCAAGCTTTCCAGCCGCGGTGATGCCCGCTTGATGCCAGCCGATATTGCACTTCCCAACGCGATGCTCCGGGTCATCCCGCGCGATCAGCACAACGTCTCGCGCAAGGACATCAGTCCCAACGCCCTGCGCGTGCTGTATCGGCTGCGCGAAGCCGGTTTCTCCGCCTATCTGGTAGGCGGGGCGGTGCGCGACCTGCTGGTCGGCGGCCATCCGAAGGACTATGACGTCGCCACCGACGCGACACCGGAACAGGTCAAGCAGCAGTTCCGCAACTGCCGTCTGATCGGCCGGCGCTTCCGCCTGGCGCATGTGGTGTTCGGCCGCGAGATCATCGAGGTGGCGACGTTCCGGGCCAATGTCGACGACGGCAGCGGCGACCGCGAGCTCCACGAAGGCGGGCGCCTGCTGCGCGACAACGTTTACGGGTTGATCGAGGAGGACGCGATCCGCCGCGACTTCACCGCCAACGCCCTGTACTACGGCATCGAGGACTTCGGGGTCCGCGATTACACCGGTGGTTTCGAGGACGTGCAGAACCGCCTGCTGCGGCTGATCGGCGACCCGGAAACGCGCTACCGCGAGGATCCGGTGCGCATGCTGCGCGCGGTGCGCCTTGCGGCGAAGCTGGGCTTCGAGATCGAGGCTGCGACCGCCGCACCGATCCCGCAACTGGCGCCGCTGTTGGCTGAAGCCGCGCCGGCGCGCCTGTTCGAGGAATGCCTGAAGATGTTCCTGACCGGGCACGCGGTCGAAAGTTTCCTCCGGCTGGAACGCCACGGCCTGTTGCCGGCATTGCTGCCGGAAAGCGCCGCCGCGCTGCAATCCAACCGCAGCGGCGCGTTGCGCCGGATGCTGCTGGAAGGCCTGCGTGGCACCGACGAGCGCGTCGCCAACGACGAACCGGTCTCGCCCGCGTTCCTGTTTGCGCTGTTGCTGTGGCCTGCCTATTGCCGGGCACTCATGGGCCTGCAGGCCCAGGGCATGCATGCGGTCGAGGCCGAGCGCCGCGCCGCCGACCGCGTCACCGTCCATCAGCTCACCACGCTCGCACTGCCGCGACGGTTCTCGCTGCCGATGCAGGAGATATGGCTGCTGCAGTCGCGGTTCTCGCAACGCCAGCGCAAGCGCGTGTTCCGCCTGCTGGCGCATCCGCGGTTCCGCGCGGCCTTCGATTTCCTGGTGCTGCGGATGGCCGCTTCGCCCGAGCACGCCGAGGACGTCGAGTTCTGGCGCGAGGCGCAGACCCATCCCGACGGGGTCGCTGCGCTACTGGAAGGCCAGCCGACGGCGTATGCCGATGCTGCCTCGGGCGCCGAAGGCGAGGCACATGCGCCGCGCCGCCGTCGCCGTCGCCGTGGATCCGCCACGACCAGCGAATGAGTCCGCCCAGGGCTGAAGCAACGGTTGGGACGGTGCTGGCGTACGTCGGCCTGGGCAGCAACCTGGGCGACAGCGCGGATATCGTGCGCGCCGCGATGGTCGCGCTTGCCGCGCTTGCGCAGACGCGACTGCTGCGCAGTTCGCGGCTGTACCGCACGCCGGCATGGGGCATGACCGCGCAGCCGGATTTCATCAATGCCGCGGCGATGATCGAGACCCGCCTGTCGCCGCCGGACCTGCTCGCGGCAATGATGGGGATCGAGCGCGACGCCGGTCGCGAGCGCTGCCAGGACGGCAGCGACCGGTGGGGACCGCGCAGGCTCGACCTGGACCTGCTGCTGTACGGCGACCAGGTGATCGACCAGCCCGGGCTGCGCGTGCCGCATCCGCACCTGCACGAGCGGGCGTTTGCGCTGTTGCCGCTGGTCGAGATCGCTCCCGCGGCCGTGATTCCCGGCATCGGTCCGGCGCGCGATGCGCTGGCACAGGTGGCCATTGGCGACATCCACGCGCTACCGTGTGACGGCCCGCCCGGGAACGCATGAGCGCCGGTGCGTTCGCGCATCCCCATCAGGACATCGCCACACATGTACACCTCGACCGCGAACGACAAGCCCTGGACCGTGCCGGCCCTGCACGAGGCCAAGCGCGAGGGACGAAAGCTGGTGATGCTGACCTGCTACGACGCCGGATTCGCGCGCACGCTCGATGACGCCGGGGTCGATCTGGTGCTGGTGGGCGATTCGCTCGGCATGGTGGTGCAGGGCCACGGCAGCACCTTGCCGGTGACCGTCGACGACATCGAATACCACACCGCCTGCGTGGCACGCGGTCTGTCGCGCGCGATGCTGGTAGCCGACCTGCCGTTCCAGTCGGACGCGACCCCCGAGCGCGCGCTGGAGGCGTCGACCAGGTTCCTCCAGGCGGGGGCGGCGATGGTCAAGCTCGAAGGCGCGGGACACAAGCTGGAGTCGATCCGGTTCCTGGTCGAGCGCGAAGTACCGGTATGCGCGCACCTGGGCCTGACCCCGCAGTCGGTCCTGCGACTGGGCGGATACAAGGTCCAGGGCCGCGACGAGGCGGCAGCCGAACGCCTGCGCGAGGACGCTCGCGCCGTCGCCGCTGCCGGCGCCACGCTGCTGGTGCTGGAGTGCGTGCCCACCGGGGTGGCCGCGGCGATCACCGCCGATATCGGCATTCCCACCATCGGCATCGGCGCGGGGCCGCAGTGCGACGGCCAGGTGCTGGTGCTGCACGACCTGCTGGGGCTGCGCAGCGGGCATCGGCGGCCGAAATTCGTCAAGGACTTCCTCGCCGAAGGCGGCTCGATCGCCGGGGCGGTTCAGGCTTTTGGCGAGGCTGTGCGTGAGGGTCGCTTTCCCGATGCCGGGCATTCCTACGCCTGAGGCCGGTCGCATCCGCGTTCCTGCGGCGCCGACGACCGCGATTGCCACCGTCCAGTGATTGGTCCAACAAGCCGATGATCGAAACCGTCACCGTCCTGTCCGAACTGCGCCAGCGCATCGCCGGCTGGAAACGCGCCGGCGACCGCATCGGCTTCGTGCCGACGATGGGCAACCTGCACGCCGGCCACCAGCGGCTGGTGGAACTGGCGCGGCAGCAGGCCGATCGCGTGGTCGCCAGCGTCTTCGTCAACCCGACCCAGTTCGGCCCCAGCGAGGACTACAGCCAGTACCCGCGCACACCGGAGGCCGATGCCGCCGGCCTCGAAGCAAGCGGCTGCGACCTGCTGTGGTTGCCGTCGGTCTCCACGATGTATCCCCATGGTGCGGAGGCGACCGTGCGCGTCCAGGTTCCCGGCGTGACCGGAGTGCTGGAGGGCGCGCACCGGCCGGGGCATTTTGACGGGGTCGCCACCGTGGTCGCGCGCCTGTTCAATCAGGTGCAGCCGGATCTGGCCGTATTCGGCCGCAAGGACTACCAGCAGCTCGCGGTGATCCGGTACCTGGTGCGCGACCTCGCCTATCCGGTCGAGCTGGTCGCCGCCGAGACCCTGCGCGAACCCGACGGCCTCGCCATGAGTTCGCGCAACCAGTACCTCTCCGCGGCGGAGCGGGCGGTCGCGCCGGAGATCTACCGTTGCCTGCAATGGATGCGCAGCGCGGTGGAGGCGGGCATGGCGGCCCAGGAAGTGGAGGCGGCTGCCGAGGGACGCTTGCTGGCGGCAGGTTTCGCGCCCGATTACGCGGTCGTCCGCCGGCCCGACCTGACGCTGCCGGCAGTGGACGGGCAAGGACCGCTGGTGGCGCTGATCGCCGCGCGCCTGGGCCGTACCCGGCTGATCGACAACCTGGAATTACCCGGTTGAGCGCCGCTACCGGCATCTGCCCGCACCGCAGCGAACCGCCGGTCATGTTGCAGCGCGCCATGCGCTGCTAGAATTTCACCCTGTAGACGCCCGCGCGCCGCGGACGGAGCCCGGAAAACATGCAACTGAACCTGCTCAAGGCCAAGATCCACCGTGCCACGGTCACCCATGCCGAGCTGCACTACGAAGGCTCGTGCGCGATCGACGGGCGTCTGCTCGATATTTCCGGCATCCGCGAATACGAGCAGGTGCACATCTACAACATCAACAACGGCCACCGCTTCGTGACCTACGCGATCCGCGGCGAAGCCGGCAGCGGGGTGATCTCGATCAACGGCGCTGCCGCGCACATGGCGCAGCCCGGCGACCTGGTGATCATCTGCGCCTACGGCCAGTGCGACGAGGCCGAGGCGGCGAAGTTCAAGCCGACCCTGGTGTACGTCGACCGCGAG
>DATHRJ010000356.1:0-10998 GCA_035465455.1 Lysobacter sp. | reverse complement strand
CGCGGACGCCAGCAAGCGCACCGGTACGGACGGACGCTGACAATGAGTGGGATCGCAGGAGCAGGTGGGTCGGCGCGGCAGGGCATCCTGACGTTGGCAGTGAAGGACAAGGCGCAGCTGTACAGCGCGTACATGCCGTTCCTCAAGAGCGGCGGCGTGTTCGTGCCCACGCCCAAGCGCTATTTCCTGGGCGACGAGGTGTTCCTGCTGATGACCCTGCCGGAGTCCAACGAGCGGCTGCCGGTCGCCGGCAAGGTGGTGTGGGTGACGCCTGCCGGGGCCCAGGGCAATCGACCGGCCGGCATCGGCGTGCAGTTCGGCGACACCGCCGAGGGCGAGGCGGTCAAGGGCAGGATCGAGGCGCTGCTGGCCGGCCTGCTCAGCTCGGACCGGGCCACCCACACGATGTAGGTGCGGTGGCCGATCGGCCGCCTGCAACCGGCTGGCGGCGGCTCAAGCCAGCCGCGCCGGAAGCCTCACGGCGCCAACAGCGGCGAATCCCATCCCGGCCGCGGCGCGAACCGGTCGCCGTGGCTCGCCTGCAGTTGCCGCAACTTGCCCAGCAGCACCTCGACCCCGGTCTGGCGGATGTACTGGATCGGACCGCCGCGAAACGGTGCGAAGCCGGTACCGAAGATTACGCCTGCGTCGAGCAGGTCGGCATCGCCGACCACGCCGTCGTGCAGGCACGCGACCGCCTCGTTGAGCAGCGGCAGGATCAGCCGGTCCTCCAGGTCAGCCGGGGCGTGGTAATCCTTCGGCAGCTCGGGCTTGACCGCCTTGCCGTTCTCCCACCGGTACAGGCCCTGGCCGTCCTTGCGGCCGCGCTTGCCCGGCGCGGCCTGGTTCGCCAGCGCGTCCGGCACGCTCAAGCCCAGGAAGGGCGCCAGCTCCGCGGCCACGCCGGCGGCGACGTCGAGGCCGACCGTGTCAACCAGTTCGATCGGACCCATCGGCATCCCGAAGCGGGCCGCGGCCTTGTCGATCGCCGCGCCGGGAATGCCTTCCGCATGGGCGGTAACGGCTTCCAGCAGGTACGGGAACAGCACCCGGTTGACCAGGAAGCCGGGCGTGCCCGCGACCGGCACCGGCAGCTTGTCGATCGCCTTGCAGAAGGCGGCAAGCCGCTGCTCGGTGTCGGCCGCCATCGCATCGTGGCGGATGATCTCCACCAGCGGCATCAGCGCCACCGGATTGAAGTAGTGCAGTCCGGCGAACTGCGCCGGGCGCTGGAGCTGCCCACGCAGATCCGTCAGGGGGATCGAGGAGGTGTTGGTGGTGAGCAGCGCACCGGGCTTCATCCGCGGCTCGAGCTGGGCATAGAGCGCGCGCTTGGCCTCGGGCTGCTCGATGATCGCCTCGATCACCAGGTCCGCCGTCGCCACGCCCTCGCCGGCGACATCGCCGTTGAGGCGCGCGGCGATGTCATTGCGCCTGGCGTCGTCCCGCACCTTTTTGGCGAACAGTTCGCCGGCACGTCCCAGCGCGGTATCCACGAAACGCTGCTCGCGGTCGGCCAGCGTGACCTGAAAGCCCTTGAACGCGGCCCACGCCGCGATGTCGCCGCCCATGACCCCGGCGCCCACCACGTGCACGTGCTTGATGCCGTGGTCCTTGCCGCCCACGTTCTTCAGCCGCTCCTGCAGGAAGAACACGCGGATCAGGTTGCGCGCGGTCGGCGTGGAGGACAGCTTCATCACCGACTTGCGCTCCGCGGCCAGCCGGCCCTGGATGCCGCCACCGGCGCGCTTCCTCGTGTCGATCATCGCGTACGGCGCCGGGGCGTGCTCCCGGCGCGCCTTGCGCATCACCTGCCGGGTCAGCATCGGCGCGAGCAGTTGCCGCGCCGGCCACACATTGCTCGCCCAGCCCAGCAGTCGCTGCTTGAACGGCCGCTGCCGGCCCTTGAGCGCGAGTGCGACAGCGGCATCCAGCAGCCGCGACGGCTCGACCGTCTTGTCGACCAGGCCCGCCGCGCGCGCCGCCGATGCGGAAAGCGCGCGACCGGTCAGCATCATGTCGAACGCCGCCGGCGCGCCGATCAGGCGCGGCAGGCGCACGCTGCCGCCCCATCCGGGATAGATCCCCAGCTTCACCTCGGGCAGGCCGATGCGGGTCGACGGATCGTTGCTGGCGACGCGGTAGTCGCACGCCAGCGCGATCTCGGTGCCGCCGCCCATGCAGAAACCGTGGATCGCCGCCACGGTGGTGCATGGCAGTTCCGCCAGCCGCTGGAACACCTGCTGACCGCGGCGCAGCGCGTCGCCGACCGTGCCTTTCTCATCGAACCCCTGGAACTCCTTGATGTCGGCGCCGGCAATGAATCCGCCGGGCTTCGCCGAACGGATCACCAGCGCCTTCGGCGGGTCCATCGCAAGACGCTCGACCAGGCTGTCCAGTTCGATCAGCACGTCCTGCGACAAGGTGTTGACCGGCTGCCCTGCGCGGTCCAGGGACAGCACCAGCACACCGTCGCCGCGGAAATCGGCCTGCCAGTGCTCGGCCCGCAACCCGTCGAAACCGGCCATGCCTTTGCTGTGTGGGTTCATGCGCCACCGTCCGTTCAGGTATGGGTTGACCCAGTATCATCCCGGTGTTGTGCAACCGCCGCAAATCACCAGGTCCGGTCCCCGGGTCGTGAAAAACCCGGTGAATGCGGTTGCGGGCGCTGCATCGCGTCCCAATGTCGCATTGAACTTTCCCCCGAGAGGGGTGTCCCATTGTTCGGCCATGGCCGAGCTGACAGGAGTGCCGGCGCGCGGTATGGCCGAAATCGATTCAGATCGAAGCGTGGAACCAGGCCAGCAGCAGGATGCCGAAGACCCCGAAGACCAGGAGTCGTTTCGACAACTGGCGCTGGACCAGGAACTGGTCAGGCGGGTGCAGCGTGGCGAAAGCGCGGCGTTCGATGTGTTGGTGCGCAAGTACCAGCACCGCATCGTCGCGTTGATCGGCCGCTACATCGCCGACTGGAGTGAATGCCAGGATGTGGCGCAGGACACCTTCATGCGTGCTTACCGCGCGATCGGCAATTTTCGCGGCGACGCGCAGTTCTATACGTGGTTACATCGGATTGCAGTGAATACGGCCAAGAACCACCTCGTCGCGCAGAAACGCAGACCGCCCACCGACGATGTCGAGGTGGGCGACGCCGAGGCGTTCGATACCGGCATCCGCCTGCGCGACAACGACACGCCCGAGCGCGAAATGATGCGCCAGCAGATCGAGCAGGCGGTGATGCGCGTGGTCGAGGGATTGCCGCAGGACCTGCGGGAGGCGATCAGCCTGCGGGAGGTCGACGGACTGAGCTACGAGGAGATCGCGCAGCGGATGGGGTGCCCGATCGGCACCGTCCGTTCGCGGATCTTCCGCGCCCGCGAGGCCATCGACGTCGAATTGCGGCCGTTGTTGAGCGACGCCAACCACCAACCCAGCAACAGGCACAGCCCGGAGCGACCTCGCCAATGATCTCGCCCACCCAGCCCCATGGCCGCGAAGACCTCAGCGCGCTGTTCGACGGCGAGTTGCATGGCGATGCTTCGCGCTTCGCCCACAAGCGCCTGGCCCAGGACATTCAGTGGCGACAGGCCTGCAGCACATGGCAGCTCGCCGGCGACGTGCTGCGCGGCCAGGCGACCGCGGCAGCGCCGGCGGACTTCGCCGATCGTGTGCGGCTTGCGCTGGCGCACGAGTCTGCCGCCGCCGTGCGCTCCCCTTCCGGCTCCCGGCGCGGATGGGTCGGGGGCGCGGCACTGGCCGCGTCGGTGGCGGTCGCGGCCTGGTTCGTGGCCAGCCCGCTCGACCAGGCCCTACCCGCGAGCCTGCCGGCAGTTGCCACCGTGACGCCGCCGCAAGCCACGCCCGGGCCCGCCACCGCGCTGCCGTCGGCTGCAGCGGCGGATACCGCGACGTCGCAGGTCGCGCGACCGGCGTCCGCACAGGTCGACCGTACCGCCGCCATCTACCCGCGTGCCCCCGCCGCTGCCGTCGTTGCGGCTGCGCCGGCGCCGGCAACCGGGCAGCCACTGGCTTCGGCTTCGGCTTCGGCTTCGGTGGCCGTTGCGGATTTCGTCGCCATCGACCCGGCCGCGCTCGAGGATCCTTTCCAGTTGCCGGATCCGCCGGCGGCCAGGCCATGGCCGCGAGCCGTGCTGCCCAACCTTGCCGCGACCGGTGCACTCACCGCCAGTTACGGTGTCAGACCACACAATCCGGGTGGGGTCGAATCCGGCGCGCCGGGTTTCTATCCATTCGAGCCGCGATTGCCGCCGGCTGCGGACGCCGCCTCCGATGCGCGGTGAACCTGATTGCCACCGACAGACGTAGCCCCTGCGGCGTCGACGACCGTTTTTCCTGCAACCTGAGGCCGATTCCATGAACCGACCACTGCATTCCATCGTCCTGCTGGGCGCGCTCGCCATATCGCTGCCGGTCGCCTGCACCGCGCAGCAGTCACCCACCCCCGCGGACTCGGCGGCCGCGGTAACGCCGCCGGCGCCACGGCCGATCGTCACCGGTTTGCCCGATTTCACCGAACTGGTCCAGCGCGTGGGTCCGGCGGTGGTGAATGTGAACGCGCAGATCGCCCCGCGGGCCAGTGCCCAGGCGCAGCTGCCCGAGGGTGCGGAGGAACTGTTCAAGCGATTTTTCGGACCCGGTGTGCCGATACCGGGTTCGCCGCAGGGCCCCGGCGGGGGCGGTGGCATTTCCCAGGGCACCGGGTTCGTGATCTCCGCCGATGGTTACCTGCTGACCAACCGCCACGTGGTCGATGGCGCCAGCGAAGTCGACGTGAAGCTGTCGGACGGCCGCGAATTCAAGGCCGAGGTCGTCGGCAGCGACGAGCACTTCGATGTCGCCCTGCTCAAGATCGACGCCCGCGGCCTGCCATGGCTGCGCGCAGGCTCCTCGCAGCAACTGCAGCCGGGGCAATGGGTGGTCGCGATCGGTTCGCCTTTCGGCCTGGACCACTCGGTCACGGCCGGCATCGTCAGTGCAGTCGGGCGCTCCAACCCGTATGCGGGGCAGCAGTACGTGCCCTTCATCCAGACCGACGTGGCCATCAATCGCGGCAACTCCGGCGGCCCGCTGCTCAATACCTCCGGTGAGGTCGTCGGCATCAACTCGCAGATCTTCAGCAACTCCGGCGGCTACATGGGTGTCAGCTTCGCGATCCCGATCGACCTGGCGATGAGCGCGGTCGAGCAGCTCAAGGCGACCGGCCGGGTGAGTCGCGGCCAGCTTGGCGTGCAGGTCTCGCAGATCGATGGCCAGTTCGCCAGCGGCCTGGGCCTGCCCGATACCCGCGGTGCGCTGGTGACGGTGGTCGCACCCGGCAGCGCCGCCGACAAGGCGGGTATCCAGCGCATGGACGTGATCCGTGCCTTCAACGGCCGGCCGGTCAACGATTCCAGCGACCTGCCGCCACTGGTGGGCTCGACGGCTCCCGGCTCCAAGGCGACGGTGACGGTCTTCCGCGCCGGCAAGGAACTGCAGCTGCCGGTGGTGGTGGACGAACTCGACAGCCCGCAGGCGCGCGCGGCCACGCCCCAAATCCGTCCCGGCCAGCCGGCGGCGCCGGCCCCGGCGGTGACGCCCAATGCACTGGGGGTGGTGGTGCAGGACCTGTCCGCCGCCGATCGGCAACGGCTGGGGCTGGAGCGGGACGAAGGGGTAATGGTGGCCCAGGCCGGCGGCGGGGCCCTCGAAGCGGGTCTGCGCCATGGCGACGTGATCCTTGCCATCGGCCGCAACACCGTCGGTACCGTTGCGGCACTGAGCCGGGAACTGGCGTCGGTCCGGCCCGGTGACACGGTGATGGTGCTGGTGCGGCGCGGCGGCAATACCCAGTACGTCGCGGTAGCCGCCCAGGGCGCCGCCGGGTAGGCCTGGGGCGATCCTGCGGCGGCGCTCGCGTCGGCCCATGTATCGCGCAGCTGGATGCGCCAGCCGCCGCACCACGCGGCGGCTGGCGCGTTCGCTTGTGCGATAATCGTCCGTTAACTTTCCTGGTCCTGGCGCAGCGCGCCACCCGCATGCAGCTGATCCGAAACTTCTCCATCATCGCCCACGTCGACCACGGCAAGTCGACCCTGGCCGACCGCATCATCCAGCTCTGCGGAGGCCTGCAGGCGCGCGAAATGGAGGCGCAGGTGCTCGACTCCAACCCGATCGAGCGCGAGCGCGGCATCACCATCAAGGCCCAGTCGGTCTCGCTGCCGTACACGGCGAAAGACGGCAAGACCTACCAGCTCAACTTCATCGATACCCCCGGCCACGTCGACTTCAGCTATGAGGTGAGCCGCTCGCTGGCCGCCTGCGAAGGCGCGCTGCTGGTGGTCGATGCGGCGCAGGGCGTGGAGGCGCAATCGGTCGCCAACTGCTACACCGCGCTGGAGCAGGGCCTGGAAGTGGTGCCGGTGATCAACAAGATCGACCTGCCGACCGCCGACGTCGATCGCGCCAAGGCCGAGATCGAGGCGGTGATCGGCATCGATGCGGCCGACGCGGTCGCGATCAGCGCCAAGACCGGGCTCAACGTGGTCGACGTGCTCGAGGCGATCGTCGCCCGCATCCCGCCGCCGCAGCCGCGCGACACCGACAAGCTGCAGGCGCTGATCATCGATTCGTGGTTTGACAACTACCTCGGCGTGGTGTCGCTGGTGCGCGTGATGCAGGGCGAGATCACGCCGGGCACCAAGATCCTGGTGATGTCGACCGGACGCACCCACCTGGTCGACAAGGTCGGCGTGTTCACCCCCAAGCGCAAGGACCTGCCGAAGCTCGGAGCGGGCGAGGTCGGCTGGATCAACGCCTCGATCAAGGACGTGCACGGCGCGCCGGTCGGCGACACCCTCACGCTCGCCAGCGACCCGGCCAGCAAGCCGTTGCCTGGCTTCCAGGAAATGCAGCCGCGCGTGTTCGCCGGCCTGTTCCCGGTCGATGCCGAGGACTACCCGGACCTGCGCGAGGCGCTCGACAAGCTCCGCCTGAACGATGCCGCGCTGCGCTTCGAGCCGGAATCCTCCGAGGCGATGGGCTTCGGCTTCCGCTGCGGCTTCCTGGGCATGCTGCACATGGAGATCGTGCAGGAGCGCCTGGAGCGCGAGTACAACCTCAACCTGATCAGCACCGCGCCGACGGTGGTCTACGAGGTGCTCAAGACCGACGGCACCGTGCTGCCGCTGGACAACCCGTCGAAGCTGCCGCCGACCAACTACATCGAGGAAGTGCGCGAGCCGATCATCCGCGCCAACATCCTCACGCCGCCCGATTACGTCGGCAACGTGATCACCCTGTGCGAGGAAAAGCGCGGCAGCCAGATCGGCATCACCTACATGGGCAACCAGGTGCAGATCAGCTACGAACTGCCGATGGCCGAGGTGGTGCTGGACTTCTTCGACCGGCTCAAATCCGTATCGCGCGGCTATGCCTCGCTGGATTACCACTTCCTGCGCTTCCAGGCCGGCCCCTTCGTGCGCATCGATACCCTGATCAACGGCGACAAGGTCGACGCGCTCAGCATCATCACCCACCGGGCGCATGCCGACCGGCGCGGGCGCGAGATCAGCGAGAAAATGCGCGAGCTGATCCCGCGGCAGATGTTCGATGTCGCAATCCAGGCCGCGGTCGGCTCGCAGATCATCGCCCGCAGCACGGTCAAGGCGATGCGCAAGAACGTGCTGGCCAAGTGCTACGGTGGCGACATCAGCCGCAAGAAGAAGCTGCTGGAAAAGCAGAAGGCCGGCAAGAAGCGCATGAAGCAGGTGGGCAACGTCGAGATTCCGCAGGAAGCCTTCCTTGCGGTGCTGCAGATGGACAACAAATAACCCCGATCCGCTCGTTCCTGTGAGAGGCTGCCGATTGGCGGCGTCAGGATCGGTCGGGTTCGCGTCACGGAGAGTTGCCTGCAATGAAATGGTTCGAGATCGGCCTGGTGCTGCTGACCGTGTTCACCGGTCTGGTCTGGCTGCTGGACAAGCTGTACTTCGCCAAGCGCCGCGCCGCGCGCGAGGGCCTGCTCGACGAAAAACGCGAGCCGGTGGTGGTCGACTATTCCAAGGCGTTCTTCCCGGTGCTGCTGGTGGTGCTGATCCTGCGCAGCCTGATCGCCGAACCCTTCCGGATTCCGTCCAACTCGATGATGCCGACGCTGCTGACCGGCGACTTCATCCTGGTCAACAAGTTCGCCTACGGGCTGCGCCTGCCGATCACCAATCGCAAGTTCGTCCAGATCGGCGAGCCGGAGCGGGGCGATGTCGTGGTGTTCCGGCCGCCGCACCATCCCGACCAGGACTGGATCAAGCGCGTGGTCGGCCTGCCCGGCGACCGCGTGGGTTACTACGACAACCAGGTCTACTTGAATGGCGAGCCGCTGGGCTACGAGTCATCGGGCACGTACGACGGCACCGGCAAGGGCGCCGAGATGACCGGCGCCGAGCTGCTCGTCGAGAACCTGCCGGGGCGCCCCCACCAGATACTCGAGCGGACCAACCTGCCGTTCCTGGACCAGGGCGAAGGCGAGTGGATCGTGCCGCCGGGTCAGTATTTCGTGATGGGCGACAATCGCGACAACAGCGAAGACAGTCGATACTGGGGCTTCCTGCCGGAACGGAACCTGCGCGGCAAGGCGTTCCTGGTCTGGATGAGCATCGATGGCGGAATCGAGTTCTCGCGCATCGGCACCTCGATCCAGTGACATCGGGGCCGCCGCGCAGGCCAAGCTTTCAGCAACACCCTCCGCATCGCGGAGCCGCAACAGCCAACCTGGGGAGCAGTCGGATGAAGCGCAAGCAAAGTGGCATCACCCTGATCGGGTTCATCATCGTGCTGGGCGTGGTCGGCGTGTTCGCCTACATGGGAATGAAGCTGATCCCGATGTATTCGGAGTTCTACGCAGTCAAGCAGGCGCTGCAGGCGCTTGCCAGCGAGCCGGAGATCACGAACAAGGACCCGGCCAAGATCAAGGACCTGTTCTTCCGCCGCCTGTACATCAGCTACGCGGAAAACATCAAGCCCGAACACGTGAAGCTGGAGCGCAAGGACGCCGGCTACGTGATGCGGGTGAAGTACGAAATGCGCAAGCCGCTGATCGCCAACCTCGACGTGGTCGGCCGCTTCGAGGCGGAGAAGGAACTGCGCCGTGGCGGGTCGACCGACTGACCGCCTGGTGATCGACCGCATCGGCCACAGGTTCGCGCAACCGGAGTTGCTCGCCCAGGCGCTGACCCACCGCAGCGCCGGGTCGCCGCACAACGAGCGGCTCGAGTTCCTGGGCGACTCGCTGGTCAACCTGTTCGTCGCCGAGACCTTGTACGCGCGCTGGCCGCAGGCCGACGAGGGCGCGCTGACCCGGACCCGCGCCGAGCTCGTGCGCGAATCGGCGCTGGCGCCGATCGCGCGGGAGCTCGAACTCGGGCCGCGACTGACACTCGGTCCCGGCGAGATGAAGTCCGGCGGCCACCGCCGCGATTCGATCCTGGCCGACGCGCTGGAGGCCGTCGTCGCGGCCATCTATCTGGACGCCGGCTACGAGGCCTGCCGGGCCGTGGTGCTGCCCTGGTTCGAGGCGGCGATGGCCGCGCTGCCGCCGCCGCACAAGGTCGGCAAGGACGCCAAGACCCGTCTGCAGGAGTGGCTGCAGGGCCGGCAGAAGCCATTGCCGGTGTACACCCTGCTGGAGGAAACCGGCGACGAGCATGCCAAGCACTTCCGCGTGAGCTGCACCCTGGCGTTGCCGCCGGTCCACAGCGAGGGCGAAGGCCACTCGCGCCGCGCGGCGGAGCAGGCGGCCGCGGAGGCGGCGCTGGTACAGATCGAGGCGCTGAACGGGACTGGGCGGGACGGCGAGGGTTCCCCGCCGTCGGCAGTCGCCTGAACGTCAGCACCGGTTGAACCCGAAAACGCTGCCGCGGCACGCGAATACCGCGTCCCTGCGCAGCCAGTCGTTACACTTGGCGCATGAACAACACCGCATATCGCGCCGGCCACGTCGCCGTCATCGGCCGCCCCAACGTCGGCAAGTCGACCCTGGTGAATGCCCTCGTGGGCTCCAAGGTCAGCATCGTCTCCCCGCGTCCTCAGACCACTCGCCACCGGCTGCTCGGGATCGCCACGTTTCCGGAAGGCCAGCTGCTGCTGGTCGACACCCCGGGGCTGCACCGCGAGCAGGGCAAGTCGACCTCCTCGGCCATGCACCGGATGATGAACCGCGCCGCGCGCGGTGCCCTGGAGGGCGTGGACGTCGCGTTGCTGGTGGTGCGCGCCGGGCAGTGGGACGAAGCCGACACGTTCGCGTTCGAGGCGATGAAGGGCGCCGGTGTGCCGGTGGTGCTGGTGATCAACCAGATCGACCGGATCAAGGACAAGACCGAATTGCTGCCGTACCTGGCCAAGGTCAGCGCGGGTCGCGATTTCGCCGGCGTGCAGCTGGTGTCCGCGCTCAAGCGCAATGGCCTGGATACGCTGGTGAAGACCGTGCTGGCGCAACTGCCCGAGCAGCCGGCGCTGTACGCCGAGGACGAGATCACCGACAAGAGCCAGCGTTTCCTCGCCGGCGAACTGGTGCGCGAGCAGTTGATGCGCCAACTCGGCGAGGAATTGCCGTACGCGACGACGGTCGAGATCGAAAGCTTCACCGTGGACGGCACGATGCTGCGCATCGGTGCGGTGATCTGGGTCGAGCGCGATGGGCAGAAGGCGATCGTGATAGGCAAGGGCGGTGAGCGCCTTCGCGAAATCGGTGCCAAGGCGCGCATCCAGATGGAGCGGCTGTTCGACGCCAAGGTGTTCCTGGAAACCTGGGTGCGCGTGCGCGCGGGCTGGTCGGACGACGAAGCCGCGCTGCGCGCGTTCGGCTACCACGACTGAGCCATGCGTTTGCAGGCGCAGCCCGCGTTCGTGCTGCACACGCGGCCCTGGCGCGAGACCAGCATGCTGGTCGAAGTGCTGAGCCTGGAAAACGGGCGTGTCGGGCTGATCGCACGCGGCATCCGCGGG
>DATHRJ010000355.1:0-6140 GCA_035465455.1 Lysobacter sp. | reverse complement strand
GCGGCCGCGATGTAGGCGACGACGCGCGGATCCAGTCGCTCGTCGATGAGCGCAACATCGCGAAGCAGTCGCGCGATTTCGCCCGCGCCGACGCGATCCGCAAGCAACTGGCCGAGGAAGGCGTCGTGCTGGAAGACACCGCCGCGGGCGTTCGCTGGCGCCGCGGCTAGCCGCTCTTTGCGCCCGGAGCCGGGCGCCGATGCGCCAACCACCAACGAGTAGCCAATAGTGAACCAGACGGACCTCCCGCTCGAACCCACCGCCGCCGACGCGCAAGCCGCGATCCGCGAGGAGTTCGCGTTCTTCAGCGACTGGGCCGAGCGCTACCAGTACCTGATCGACCTCGGCCGCAAGCTGCCCGGATTCCCCGAGGAGTGGAAGACCGAAGAGCATCGCCTGCACGGCTGCCAGTCGATGGTCTGGATCGTGGCCGAAGGGGACGCCTCGCGCCTGGATTTCCGCGCAATCAGTGACTCGGCGATCGTCTCGGGGCTGGTCTACCTCGCGCTGCGCGTCTATTCGGGTCGCAGCGCGGCGGAGATCGCCGGCACCGACGCCGACTACATCGGCGAGATCGGGTTGGCCAAGCACCTGTCGCCGACCCGCAGCAACGGACTGGCCGCGCTGCTGGACTTCATCCGCGAACGCGCCCGCCAACAACTGAACCAATGAGCGCCAGCGCGGTCGCGCCGGGTGCGTGGTCGCTACTGCGCAACCGCGGCTTCAGCGGCCTGCTTGCCTATCGCCTGCTGGCGATGCTGTCGTACCAGATCGTCGCGGTCACCGTCGGCTGGCACATCTACGAGATCACCCGCGACGCGCTGGCGCTGGGGCTGATCGGCCTGGCCGAGGTAGTGCCATACATCGCCTGCGCGCTGTTCGCCGGCTACGCGGTCGACCATCTGCCGCGGCGCCGGGTCGGCATGGTCGCGTGCATCGGCCTGTGCCTGACCACGCTGGTGCTGGCCGGCGTGGCCAGCGGCGCGGTGCCGGCCGGCTTCGCCGGGTTCGGCACGATCACGATCTACGCGGCCATCGCGCTCAACGGCGTGGTGCGCGCATTCCTGTCGCCGGTGTACATGTCGCTGTTCGCGCGCGTGCTCACGCGCGAGCAGTACGCCCGCGGCGCCGGGGTCGGAAGCGTGGTGATGCAGACCGGACTGGTGCTCGGCCCGGCCCTTGGCGGGGTGCTGATCGCGGCCAGCGGCAAGGCCACCGCGTACCTCGTCGCCGCGGCGCTGGCGGCGATCGCGGCGGTGGCGATCGTCAGCGTGCGGGTCACCGAACCGCCATTGCCGGCCACGCGCGCGCCGATATTCCGCAGCATCGGCGAGGGCCTGCGCTTCGTCTACAACCACCAGATCGTGCTTGGCGCGCAGGCGCTGGACATGTTTTCGGTGCTGTTCGGCGGCGCGGTCGCGCTGCTGCCGGCGTTCATCAGCGAGATCCTCGATGCCGGGCCCGAGGCATTGGGCATCCTGCGCGCGTCGCCGGCGGCCGGGGCGGTGCTGATGGGCTTGTGGCTGGCGCGACGACCACCGCAGAAGCATGCGGGCCGGCTGCTGCTGTTCGCTGTCGCCGGCTTCGGGCTCTGCATCATCGGCTTCGCGCTGTCGCGCCACTTCTGGCTGTCGGCGGCGATGCTGATGATGTCGGGGGTGTTCGACAGCGTGTCGGTGGTGGTGCGCACGACGATCCTGCAACTGGCCACCCCGGACCACATGCGCGGCCGCGTGGCCTCGATCAACGGCATCTTCATCGGCTCGTCCAACGAACTGGGTGCGTTCGAGTCCGGGGTCGCCGCGCGCCTGCTCGGGCTGGTGCCGTCGGTGATCTTCGGCGGGTGCATGACCCTGGGCGTGGTTGCGGCCACCGCGAAGCTGGCACCCAAACTGCGACGGCTCGACCTGCGCGACCTGCAGTAGGCCAGCCCGTGGCGGCTGCCGCACTTCCGCCAAGACGCAGAAAACCCCGCTTTCGCGGGGTTCCCTGGTAGTCCCTCACCGATGCGACCGGTGGGAAATGAACGCCGGGGCCTAGTCGCCCATCTGCTTGCGCAGGTGTTCCCAGCGCTCCTGCGCATCGATAGTGCGCTCGGCGGTGAGGCGCGCCTCGAGACGATCCAGGCCGATCTCCTCGCCGGTATCGGCACAGAAACCGTAATCGCCGCTGTCGACCCGCTTGAGGGTGCTGTCGATCTTGCTGATCAGCTTGCGGTAACGATCGCGGGTGCGCAGCTCCAGCGAGTTTTCGGTCTCGCGCGTGGCGCGTTCGGCCTCGTCGCCAACGTCGCGCACTTCGTCCTTGAGGTTCTCGATCGTCTGCTTTGATTCCTCGACAAGGTCGGCGCGCCACTTCAACAGGCGCTGGCGGAAGTATTCCAATTGCAGTGGGCTCATGTACTCCTCGTCGGCAGCAGGCCTGTAGCCCTCTGGGACGATCGGACGGCCACTGCCGTGTTCGGTCTTGTACGGCACGACTTTCACCTTGCCTTTCGGCACAGGCGCCTGCGGTTTTGCGGCAACGGCCACCGCGACCTTGCCGATCGGACGCCTGATCGGGGCTGGCGCGGGCTTCGCTGCTGGAGGTGGGGTCTGGATCGACGACTTGCCCTTGGCGGGCCTGCTTGTTGCGGTCTTGCCGGCAGCCGCAACCGCGACCGACGTGAATTTGGAACCGTTGCCCGTCGCCGCCTTGGCAACCGGCGATGCCGCGACCCTGGTCGACGCAACCTTGGTCGCCGCTGCGGCCTTGCTTGCCGCTGGCGCCTTGGCAGGAGCAGCCTTCTTGGCCACCGGCTTGGCTACAGGCTTTGCGACCTTCTTTGCGACCTTCTTTGCGACCGGCTTGCTGGCAGCGACCTTCTTGGCCACTGGTTTGCGCGCAGTCGCCTTGGTGGCGGACTTCTTGGCCACGACTTTCCTGGCAGCAGGCTTCTTGCTGGCTGCCTTGCCTGCGGCTGGCGCCTTCGCCGCACTGCTCGCGATTGGCTTCTTGACCGCCGCCTTCCTGGCAACCGGCTTACTGGTTGCCGGCTTCTTCACGGCTGGCTTCTTCACTGCCGCCTTCTTCACGGCTGGCTTCTTCACTGCCGGCTTCTTCACTGCCGGCTTCTTCACGGGCGCCTTCGCCTTCTTGGCAGCAGGCTTGCTGGCAACTGGCTTGGCCGACTTCTTCGGCGCGGTCTTGGCGGTTTTTTTAGCTGGTTTCTTTACGGCCACGAGCGGCGTTTCCTTGTATTCCCTTGTGACGGGAAAGCGCGCTGTTATACCCTGCCCGGACATTTGCGGCAACCGCAGCGCAACCCTTGCACGGCAGCAATCAGATAGTGGGCCACAGCCTCGCTGAACACCCCCGCTTCACGCTCACTGTGCCGTCGGACCTGCCGCAACACGCCTGTGCATGCCGGGCTGGAACGGACGGCGCGAGATCGCGAATTCCCGCGTAGGCTTGGAACAACGGATTTGGGCGATCCCACAGGTCGCCTGAAGTATTGCCCCTACCTTTCCGCGGACCCCGTGATCGAACGCCTGCTCATCGCCCTGCTGAGGTTCTACAAGCGCTGGCTCAGTCCGCTGCTGGGACCGCGCTGCCGCTTCCACCCCACCTGCTCCGAATATGCGCTGCAGGCCATCGCGCGCTTCGGCGCGCTCCGCGGGAGCTGGCTGGCCATGCGCCGGATCCTGCGCTGCCATCCGCTGCACCCGGGAGGCAACGATCCCGTGCCGCCACCACGCACCGACCACCCCCATCGCTGACCAGGAAGCATCCCGATGACCCCTACCGCGACGCCCCCGACGCTGATCGTCAATGCCCGCCTGGTCAATGAAGGCCGTGAATTCGACGGCGACCTGCGCTTCGCCGATGGCCACATCACCCAGATCGGCAGCGGATTGTCCGCGCGTGGCAACGAAACCGTCATCGATGCGCAAGGGCGGCGACTGCTGCCCGGGATGATCGACGACCAGGTGCATTTCCGCGAACCCGGCATGGAATACAAGGCGGACATGGCGATCGAGTCGGCCGCCGCGGTGGCGGGCGGCCTGACGTCCTTCATGGACATGCCCAATACCAACCCGCCGACGCTCGACGCCGATGCGCTGGAGGACAAGTACCGTCGCGCCGCGGGTCGCGCCTGGGGCAACTACGGGTTCTACCTCGGCACCAGCACCGGCAACCTGGAGGCGATCCAGCGGCTCGACCCGCGCAGCGCGCCCGGGGTCAAGGTGTTCATGGGCGCTTCCACCGGCAACATGCTGGTCGACGATCCCGTCGTGCTCGATGCGGTGTTCCGCGACGTGCCGACGCCGATCATCACCCACTGCGAAGACACGCCGATGATCGATGCCGAGTTCGCCCGATACAAGGCGAAGTACGGCGACGACATCCCGGCCGAGTTCCATCCCGACATCCGCTCGCGCGAGGCGTGCATGAAGTCGACGCAACTGGCGCTGTCGCTGGCGCGCAGGCACGGCACCCGCCTGCATGTGCTGCATATCTCGACCGCCGACGAACTGGCGCTGTTCGAAGCCGGGCCGCTGATCCGCGCCGACGGCAGCCGCAAGCAGATCACCGCCGAGACCTGCGTGCATTTCCTGAGGTTCGACCGCAGCGACTACGCGCGCCTGGGCCACCTGATCAAGTGCAATCCCGCGATCAAGGACCCCGCCGATCGCGAGGCGCTGGTGCGCGCGCTGGCCGATGACGTGATCGACGTACTCGCCACCGATCACGCGCCCCACCTGCTGGAGGAGAAGGCCAGGCCGTACGCCTCCGCGCCCAGCGGGCTGCCGCTGGTGCAGTACGCGCTCAATGCCGCGCTGGAACTGGTCCACGAGGGCCACCTGACCACGGCCCAGGTCGTGCAGAAATTCGCGCATGCGCCGGCGCAACTGTTCGATGTCGTCGGCCGCGGTTTCCTGCGCGAGGGCTATGCGGCCGACCTGGTGCTGATCGACGACGTGCCGCTGACCGTGCGCCGCGAGGACGTGCTGTCACGCTGCGGCTGGTCGCCGTTCGAGGGCACCACGTTCCACTCGCGCATCGGCGCTACCTGGGTCAACGGCCAGCTGGCATGGGACGGCTCCAAGCTGGTGGGCGGGCCCAACGGCCGCCGCCTGGCATTCGACCGGTGAGGGCTGCCGCACTGGTTCCACTGGCGGGGATGGTGGTGCTGATCGCGTGCGCGGGCAGTGGTTTGCCCGCGGCGGAGGCAACGCCGCAGACAACCGCGACCAGCTCGAGCACGCCGGCCGCCGCGGCGGTCATCGTTGCCGACACGCGCGTCGTGTTCCCGGCATCGGTGCCACAAGGGGCGATGGTGATCGGCAAGGTGCCGGCCGGCAGCACGGTGCGCCATGGCGGTCGCATGCTGCGGGTCACGCCTTACGGCTCGGTGGTGTTCGGGGTCGCGCGCGACCAGTCGGGGCCGGTGCAGGCATTGGTGGGCTTTCCAGGTGGCAGCGAACAGACGGTCGTGATCGCGGTGACGCCGCGCGACTGGCCGCTGGAGACCATCCGCGGCGTGCCACCGCAGACGGTCAAGCCGCCGGCGGCGCTGGCCGCGCGGATCGCGCGCGAACAGGCCGCCGTCAATGCGGCGCGCACGCGCGACGACATCCACACCGGTTTCGCCGAGCCGTTCGTATGGCCGGTGACCGGGCGCATCAGCGGGCGCTTCGGCAGCCAGCGGATCTACATGCTGCCCGACGGCAGCGGCTCGCCGGGTTCGGCGCATTCGGGCATGGACATCGCCGCCGGCCAAGGCACCCCGATCCAGGCGCCCGCTGCCGGGGTGGTGACGTTCGCCGACAATGACCTGTACATCACCGGCGGCACCGTCGTACTCGACCATGGCCACGGGATCAGCTCGAACTTCCTGCATCTGTCGCGGCTCGACGTGAGCGTCGGCGACACCGTGGCGCAGGGCCAGGTGATCGGCGCGGTGGGGGCAACCGGCCGCGCCAGCGGTCCGCACCTGCACTGGGGCATGAACTGGTTCGATGTGCGCATCGATCCGCAGCTCGTGCGGGAGCGGGGCGAGCTGGCGCGTGCCGCCAGCAGCGTCACGGGCGATGCTGCTGGCGATTGAGTCGCGCGCCAGCGATACGATGCGAACCGTCCCCGGACCATCGCGCGTC
>DATHRJ010000354.1:0-2039 GCA_035465455.1 Lysobacter sp. | reverse complement strand
ATGGATGGATGCCGCCTGGCCGCTGCCGCGCGCCGGCTGCGGCCGCACCTGCCGGTGCTGCTGACGTCCGGCCATGAGCGCTCCGACGCGGACGGGGGCGACGGGTTCGAGGTCCTGCGCAAGCCCTACCGTCGCGAGCAGTTGGCCGCGGCGTTGCGCCGGCAACTACGGGGCGCAACCGAGCCGACGGCCCCACGCAACCATTAGCTAGTGCAACGTGCGCGAGGTATCCAACAACGCGCGCAGGCCGGCCGGGTCGACGAGTCGGATCTCGCGTCGCGCGACATCGATCAAGCCCTGCGCCTGAAGGTGCGACAGCGCCCGCGTCACCGTCTCCAGCTGCAGCGCAAGGAAGTTTCCAAGATCGGCGCGGGTCATCCGCAGCATCAGGCGTTGCGGACTGAACCCCAGGCCATCCAGTCGCGCGGCCAGGTCGAGCAGGAACGCCACCACCCGCTGCTCGGCCGACAACGTGCCGATCGCGAGCATCCAGCCCCAGTCGCGACGGATCTCGCTGGCCAGCACCGCCGTCAGCCGGTCCTGGAAATCCGGCAGGCTGTCGCGCAGTTGCGCGTACGGCAGTTCGCGGACTTCGGAAACATCCAGGGCCACCGCGTCGCAGGCGTAGTTGGCGATGTCCAGCGAATCCAGCCCGAGCAGATCGCCGCGCAGCCTGAATCCGGTGATCTTCTCGCGGCCGTCCTCGCTGAGCACGCAGGTCTTGAAGAATCCCGCGTGGATCAGGAACAGCGACTGCCGGCGCTGTCCGGCACGGAACAGGTACTGCTTCGCGCGCAGGCGTCGGCGTTGCAGGGGCAGCGCCCGCACCAGGTTTTCGATTCCGGTGGCGCAGACCGGCCGCGGACTGGGCAACCGCACCGTACCGGCGAAGCCGGACTCCAGCGCGATCGGCTCGGCTGCCTGACTGGACGAATGCAGCATCAGCACGGCGGCTCTCCGCTTGGGCCGAAGGGAACGGCCCACCGCGTCACGGTAGCCGCGCCACGATGCCGAGCCGATGTGCAATGCGTAACCGAATGTAACAGCAGGTAACAGCGCACCGTTTCTTGACCCCGGTCAATGGGCTGCACGGCGGCGCTGGCCAATGTGTGTCGTCGCCGCCACAGGGACAAGCCAGGGGCCCAGCCGATGCCGAGCACAAGATTCACCGATCCTGCCGCGGTCGACGCATGGGACAACTGGTTCCGCTGGCGGCACGCCGAAGGCCTGCGCGACCGCACCATCGACGCGACGTGGGCGCGGGTGGCGCACGCGGTTGCCGACGCGGGGGACGACCACGCCAGCATGGGCCGCTATATCGACGCATTCAGCCGCTGGCAGCTGCTGCCAGACGAGCGCCTGCTGCGCAGTGCCGGCACCGCCAGCCATGCCGGCCCACTGGAGGCGCCCGTCGCCACCCTGAACGTATCGGCGTTCGTGGCGTCGCCACTGACGCGGCAGGCGCAATGGGACATGGAAGGGTTCGCGCGGGTCGCGGCACTGTCCGTGCGCCTGCTGGATGACGCGCTGGTGGCGGTGCACGGCGCCACGGTGGGCGTCAGCGAACTGCGCATCGGCGTGATGGGGTTCGCCGATGCGATGGTCCTGCTGGGCATCGGCTACGCCGATGCCGAAGCGCTGCAACTGGCACGGCGCGTCGGTGCCGCCCTCGCGCGCGGCACCTTGCGCGGCACCGTGGAGCTGGCGCAGGAGCGCGGTGCGATCGATCCGCACCCGAACCACCGTGTTGCCCTGTGGCGCGATCGCGGCATCCCACAGCCACTGATCGACGATGCGCTGCGCTGGGGGGTGCGCCACGTCCGGCTGTCCGCGATCGAGCGGCAACCGCGTCTCGCCCTGCTGGCAAACAACGCAAGCGACGCGCTCGACCCGGCGCCTGCGCGGCATCGTCCCAGCGCCAACCGCGGTGCCCGCGGCCGGGCAACGCCGCACGTCGAAACGGTCGACCACATTGCCGCGCAGTTGGCACTGCGCGCGGCGATCCAGCCGTGGATCGACGCGCCGATCGCCTACCCGCT
>DATHRJ010000353.1:0-11933 GCA_035465455.1 Lysobacter sp. | reverse complement strand
GATGACCGTAGCCCGGGCAAGCGCAGCGCACCCGGGGCTTTCGCGAGGCCACGGGAGCGCTGCGCTTGCCCGGCGGCCACGTTGAACAGGGCTACGTTACGAGCCGCCAGCGGCAGGACACACATCCGCACTGCTTTGATGAAACGCGAACACGGGAAACCAGCGACATGAACATCCGAATCGGCCAGGGCTACGACGTGCACGCTTTTGGCGCTGGCGACCACGTGATGCTCGGCGGCGTGCGCATCGCGCACGATCGCGGCGTCGTCGCCCACTCCGATGGCGACGTGGTGATCCATGCACTGTGCGATGCCATGCTCGGTGCGCTCGCACTGGGCGACATCGGCCGCCACTTCCCGCCCGGCGACCCGCAGTGGCGCGATGCCGACAGCCGCGGGTTCCTGCGCGAATGCAACGCGCTGGTGCGCGAACACGGCTGGCAACTGGGCAACGTCGACATCACCGTGGTCTGCGAGCAGCCGAAGATCGGTCCGCATGCGCAGGCCATGCGCGAATTGCTTGCGGCCGAGCTCGGCGTTCCGGTCGATTGCGTCTCGGTCAAGGCCACCACCAGCGAACGCCTGGGATTCACCGGCCGCGGCGAGGGAATCGCAGCGATGGCGGTATGCCTGCTGTCAGCGGCGGTGGACGCATGAGCGCGCTCGACAGCGCACTGGCGCGCGCGCACGGCGAAGCGGCGCTGTCCGCGCAGATCCGCTCCACGCCGGAGGACTTCCGGGTCGAGGAACTGCCGTCGTTCGAGCCCAGCGGCAGCGGCGAACACCTGCTGCTGACCGTGGAGAAGCGGGGCATGAATACCGCGTTCGCGGCCAAGCGCCTGGCGCAGTGGGCCGGCGTCGGCGAGATGGCGATCGGCTATGCCGGCATGAAGGATCGGCATGCGGTCACCCGCCAGCGGTTCAGCGTGCACCTGCCCAAGCGGGTGGCGCCGGATCTGGCGGCGCTGCAGGTCGGCGACGACGCACCGGCGTCGGCGGACGCGGCGGCCGCCGAGCGGCTGCAGGTGATCGAGCACCACTGGCATTCGCGCAAACTCCCGCGCGGCGCGCTGGCGGGAAACCGCTTCGTGCTGGTGCTGCGCGAAGTGCGCGGCCAGCGCGAGGCGATCGAGGCGCGGTTGCAGGCGATCGCCGCCCACGGGGTGCCGAACTACTTCGGCGAGCAGCGCTTCGGCCGCGACGGCGACAACATCGCCAACGCGCTGGCGATGTTCGGCGGGCGCCGGGTCCGTCGCGAGCAACGCGGCGTGCTGCTGTCGGCGGCGCGTTCGCAGCTGTTCAACCGGGTGCTGTCCGCGCGCGTGGCCGCGGGCAACTGGAGCGGTTTGCACGACGGGCGCGGACTGGCCGGCGAGGTGTGGGCGCTCGAGGGCAGCCGCAGCGTGTTCGGGCCCGAGCCGTTCAGCGACGCGCTGGCGCAGCGATTGGCGGACTTCGACATTCATCCCACCGGACCACTTTGGGGCCGCGGTGAACTTCGCAGCCGTGACGAAGTCGCGGCGCTGGAACTGGCCGCGCTCGCTGACGACGAGTCGCTGGCCTTGCGCGAGGGGCTGGAGCAGGCGGGTCTGGAGCACGAGCGCCGCGCGCTGCGCCTGCGGCCGAAGGAACTGCAATGGCAATGGTTGCAGCCCGAGGCGCTGGAGCTGTCGTTCACGCTGCCGCCGGGCGCCTACGCGACCGTGGTGCTGGCCGAACTGGGCGACCTGCGCGAGCCGGGGCGGCGATAAGCCGCTTGTCGGGAAGGGTGAGCCGGCACCGGCGGCCGGAGCGGCCCGGGTATACGCAGAAGAAAGCCCGGCTTCCCTGGAGAAAACACCATGAAAGCTGCTTTCGGCTTTGCTTTCCTGTCCCTGTCGATCGTCGCGATGGCCGGCTGCGCCAGCATGGAGCCCCGATCGGAGGCTGCGCCCGAGGCCCGGGCGCTGACCGCCGAGGAGGCGTACATCGCGCGGGTCGAGCAGATCGCGCGTCGCCGCGGGATCGACGTCACCTGGGTGAACCTGCCGAAATTCGACGGCAAGACCCGGGCGACCCTGGCTCAGGAATGACCGGCAGCTAGCGCCGCTTCGGCGGCGCCAGCAACACCAGCACCGCTCCGGTCCCGCCCTGTCTGGGCGGCGGGGAGTGGAAGGCGAGCACGTCCGCGCGCTGCCGCAGCAGGCGATCGACCAGGTTCTTCAGCACCGGCAGGCCATCGGTCCCGAACGGCCCGCCCCCGTGCGCGCCCTTGCCGTGGATGATGCGCACGCAGCCCAGTTCGCGATGCCGGGCATCGGCCAGGAACGCCCGTAGCAGCGTTTCCGCCTGACGCATGTCTGCCCCGTGCAGGTCCAGTTCGTCCTGCACCGCGATCTCGCCGCGTTGCAGTCGCTTGAACACCCGCACCGGCAAACTGTCGCGCCGGTAGGCGAGCGCATCCCCGGCTTCGAGCCGACTCAGGTCCAGCGCATGGCGGAACTCGTCACGCGCGCTGGCCTCGTCGCGCTCGGCCATCCGCGCACGCGGCCGTGGCTTGACCACCGCGGGCGGCGGCGGAGCATCCGGCAGGCGCCGCACCGGGCCGATCGCGGCGCGGAACAGCTCGGCATCGTCATCGTCGCGATCATCGACCATGGCGCCAGCCTAACGTGCCGCGCGTGCAGTTCAATGCGCGCGTGCGGGCAGGGTCGACGCAGCCATCGGCTATCATGGCGCCGGTGTGTTCACCGGGGACTTGGTGTCGGCAATCGATCCTGGCCCCGTTCATTTTTTGCCGTTCCCGTGCGCACGCGGTTGCCTGCGGGAAAGCCTCATCGGAGTTCATGCGAGTTCATGCGAGTCCTGGTCAGTAACGACGACGGCGTCGACGCTCCCGGCATCCGGATCCTCGCCGAGGGGCTGCGTGCCGCCGGCCACGAGGTGGTGCTTGTCGCCCCGGATCGGGATCGCTCCGGCGCGAGCAATTCGCTGACCCTGGACATGCCGGTGCGCGTGGTCCAGCAGGACGAATCGACCTGGCGCGTGTTCGGCACCCCGACCGACTGCGTGCACGTGGCGATCACCGGCATGCTCGAGGACGAGCCCGACATCGTCGTGTCCGGGATCAACAACACCGCCAACCTCGGCGACGACGTGATCTATTCGGGCACCGTGGCCGCGGCGATGGAGGGGCGCTTTCTCGGCCTGCCCGCGGTCGCCATGTCGCTGGTCACCGCCGACCATGTGGGAAGCCACTACGAGACCGCGGCCCGGGCTGCGGTGGAGATCATCGCCCGGCTCAGGACCGACCCGCTGCCCGCCGACACCATGCTCAACGTCAACGTGCCGGACCTGGCCTGGAGCGAGATCGCCGGATTCGAGGTCACCCGCCTGGGCAACCGCCATCGCGCCGAAGCCTGCACGCCGCAGGTCGATCCCCGCGGCCGCCAGTGGTGGTGGATCGGCGCTGCCGGGCCGGAGCAGGATGCCGGCGTCGGCACCGATTTCCACGCCGTGCGCAGCGGCCACATCTCCATTACCCCGATCCAGGTCGATCTCACCCGCTACCAGGCGCTGGACCAGGTCGCCAGCTGGGTCGACGGGTTGGCGACATCGCTCAAGCCCTCGCATCGTCCTTCCGCCCCGCAGGCACACCCCCGGGAGCCGGCGCGATGAGCCTGCGCATGCGGCTGCAGCCCGACGCGATCGGCTCCGGGCTGACCTCCCAGCGCGTGCGCGACCGCCTGGTCGAACGCCTGCGCGCGGGCACCAGTGAATGCAGCGGCATCGTCGACGAACGCGTGCTCAACGCGATCCGCACCGTGCCGCGCCACCTGTTCGTCGACGAGGCGCTGGCGACCCGCGCCTACGAGGACACCGCGCTGCCGATCGGGCATGGCCAGACGATCTCGCAACCGTGGGTGGTGGCGAAGATGACCGAGGCGCTGCTGCAAAGCAGCCCCAACCGGGTGCTCGAGATCGGCACCGGCTCCGGCTACCAGGCGGCGGTGCTCGCCGCGCTCGGCCTGGAGGTGCACACGGTCGAACGCATCGGCGACCTGCTGCGCGGCGCACGCAAGCGCTTCCGCCAGTTGGGGATGAACGTGCGCAGCAAGCATGACGATGGCCGCATCGGCTGGCCGGAGAACGGCCCGTTCGACGCGATCATCGTCACCGCCGCCGCACCCGCGCTCGTCGACGCCCTGACCGGGCAACTTGCGCCCGGCGGCTGCCTGCTCGCACCGGTGGGCGCGGCCGCATCGCAATCGCTGCTGCGGCTGCGCAAGGACGCCGACGGGCACGTCAGCCAGGAAACACTCGCGCCGGTGGTGTTCGTGCCGCTGCTGTCGGGGATGATCGATTGAACAATGCGGCCGACAGTGGGCACGAACCGTCCTGGCAGGACACCGCCGCGCTGGGCGAGCAGCTGGCTGCGATCATCCGCGACCTGCCCGAGGACAACCTCACCCTGGGTGAACTGCTGGTGGTATTCGGCGACGAGGGCCTGTTGCTGCTGACCATGCTGCTGACCCTGGTATTCCTGATCCCGGTATCCATCCCCGGGGTGAGTACGGTGTTCGGGGCGGCGATCCTGCTGGTCGGCATCAGTCGCCTGTTCGGCCGGCCGTTGTGGCTTCCGTCGAAACTCCGCGACCGGGCCTTGCCTGCCGACAAGCTTCGCCCCGCCCTGGCCGGCGGCATGTTGTGGGTGCGGCGCATGGAGAGGATCAGTCGGCCGCATCGCCTGCCCGGGTTCGCCGAGGGCCGCGCGCAGGACGTGGTCAACAACCTGGCTTTCATCCTGGCAGCGCTGCTGCTGATGGCGCCGTTCGGCTTCGTCCCGTTCAGCAACACCCTGCCAGCCTTGGCGCTGCTGTTCTATGGCGTGGGCCTGATCCAGCGCGATGGCGGGGCGATGCTGCTTGGGCACCTGGCCAACATCGGGACGATGATCTACTTCGGCGTGCTGATCGGTGGCGGCGGTGCCGTCGCCCATGAGCTGTTCCAGCGGCTTTCGGGTTGAAGGGGCTGATTGCTGATTGTCCGGCGCATCCGCTGCGCCACGGCTGCATGGGAATCGAAACCAGGAGGGCACTACAAGGCGCATGAGCAGAATGTCGAACCACTTCCTCCGCAGCGCGCTGCTGGCCGCGGCCGCCGCGACTGCCCTGGCCGCGTGTTCCAGTTCGGTGGTGCGCGACGCTGCTCCGAAATCGGTGCCCAAATACGGCGCCAGCACCGTCGTGCAGCGGGGCGACACGGTGTATCGGATCGCCACCAGCAACGGCATCTCACCGCTGGACCTGGCGATGTGGAATGGCATCCGCGCGCCCTACACGATCTATCCGGGCCAGCGCCTGATGCTGTATCCGCAAGCCGGCGGCAGCAGCCGTCCGGCGCCGGTGCGCACGGTGCAGGCCCCGAAGACGTCGCGAACGCCGACATCGCGAGCGACAACAACGGTGGCAGCGCCGGCGACACAAAACCCGATAAGCAGCAACGTCGGCTGGCGCTGGCCGGCCGACGGGGCCTTGCTCAACCGGTTCCAGCCCGGTGAGCCGACCCGGCAGGGCATCGACATCGGCGGCACCGGCGGCGCACCGGTTTCCGCTGCCGGCGATGGCGTGGTGGTGTATTCCGGCTCGGGACTGGTCGGCTACGGCGAGCTGATCATCGTCAAGCACAACGAGCAATGGCTGTCGGCCTACGGCCACAACCGCAAGCGACTGGTCAACGAAGGCCAGCTGGTGAAGTCGGGCCAGCAGATCGCCGAACTGGGTCGCAGCGGTGCCTCGCGCGACATGCTGCACTTCGAGGTGCGGCACAACGGCAAGCCGGTGGATCCGCTGCATTACCTGCCGAAGCGATAGGGTCCACGAGGGTCGTGCTGTTCCCGCCAATGACGGCGAGCGCGCTTGCGTGGCTGTTACGCCCTTGATCTCTGATCCACGACTGCAGAGATGATCCAAGACCCGAAGGGCGGCGGGCATGGATGCCGGCAGGTTTCCGACCGAGCCATGGATGGCGAGTCGGAAACTCCGCGCAGTGCTTCGCCGCGCCAGCGGGGGCTCTGTCGGGGAAGGGCCTTTCTTTGGTTACTTTCTTTGGCCCCATCTTGGCCCCATCAAAGAAAGTTACCCGCCAAAGGCGGAAGCCGTTGATCTTGCATGTGCACCACGCCATGCACCGGCTGTCGCGGCTGCCACCGTGAGCCGGCAACTAGGTAGCCCGGGTGCGCTGTGCTTACCCGCTACCCATAGCGGTCACCCGGGCAGCAGGAATCCGGCCACCACGCGCCGGCCTTCGCCGGCGAGCACGTTGAACGTGCGCGCCGCGGCGGCATTGCTCATCACCTCGATGCCGATGCCGCGGCTCAGGCACGCGGCCATCGTCGCCGCCGGCGGGAATGTCTGGGTTGCGCCGCTGCCGAGCAGGATCACCTCCGGCTCCAGCGCCAGTAGCGGTGCCAGGTCGGTGTCGGCCAACAGGCGCGCGTCGGTCGCGGCCCACGGCTCGATCAGGCGGTCGGGTGCGATCACGAAGCTGCGGGTCAGGCGAAGCTGGTTGACCAGCGCGACGTTGCCGTCCGCGCCGCGCAGGACGAATTCGTGTTCGGGCCGTTCGAGTGTCAGTTGCAACGGAATGAACCTCGACGATGCCAGTGGATCTGCGTGTCGATCAGGTGCGTGGCAGGACGATCTGGCGCTTGTCCTTGCTGGGCCGGTAGAACACCGCGACATGGCCGATGCGCTGCACCAGCGCTGCGCCCGAACGCTCGCCCAGCTGGGCGATCATCGCATCGCGCGACTCGCGGTCCTCGGCGCTGATCTTGATCTTGACCAGCTCGTGGTGTTCCAGCGCATTGTCCAGTTCCGCCACCAGCGTGTCCGTGATGCCCTTGCCGCCGACCTGCAGCATCGCCTTGAGGTCATGGGCCTGCCCGCGCAGGAATCGGGTCTGGGCGGAGGTCAGGACGGTCGTCATCGGGGGTCGCAGGCAAGGGGGAACAGGGGGCGCAGGGTATCATGGCGGCCCCCGCGTCCCGCGGCTTGGACCCCGCAGACACCCATGGCTACCCGCAGCAAGAGCAGCCAGCGCTGGCTCAAGGAGCACCATTCCGACCCCTTCGTGAAAAAGGCGAAGGCCGAGGGCCTGCGCTCGCGGGCGGCCTACAAGCTGGAGGAACTGGTCGAGCGCGACCGGTTGCTGAAGCCGGGGATGGTGGTGGTGGACCTCGGCGCCGCCCCCGGTGGCTGGTCGCAGTGGCTGCGCCAAGCGCTGGGCGATGCCGACCGCGCCGCGGGTGGCCGGGTCATCGCGCTCGACATCCTGGAGATGCCACCACTGGCCGGGGTCGAATTCGTTCACGGCGATTTCAGGGAAGATGCGGTCCTCTGCGAGCTTGAATCAAAGCTGGGTGGGGCCCAGGTGGACCTTGTGCTGTCGGATATGGCCCCCAATAAGAGCGGTGTGGATGCGGTCGACATGCCGCGTGCGATGTACCTGTCGGAACTTGCACGCGACTTTGCCGATCGTCACCTTCGCCCCGGTGGCACGTTGTTGATCAAGCTGTTCCAGGGCGTGGGTTTCGACGAGTACGTGCGTGAGCTGCGCAAGCGCTACGCCAAGGTCTCGATCCGCAAGCCGGCGGCATCGCGCAAGCGTTCGCCGGAGGTATACGCCCTGGCCCAGGGCAAGCTTGACCAGATCAAGCCGTAGTTGCATCCGCAGGCTGCGGCACGGCGTATCAGGAGGATCGGCGGTCTTCAAAGCGGCGGATTGCCTTGGGGATCGTGGGAACGTACAGATGTCACCAGCCGGTTTTCCCGATTCGCTTTACACACAGCCCCCAGGGGCGGCAGGCAGAACTAGATGAACGATTTGGCCAAGAACATGTTGTTGTGGGTGATCGTCGCCGTCGTGCTGATGGTGGTGTTCCAGGCGTTCGGCCCGCGCGCCGCCAGCGCCGAACCGCTCGCGTACAACGAGTTCGTGCAGCAGGTCCAGTCCGACCGCATCGAGAAGGTCAAGATCAGCGACGACCGCACCACGATCACCGGCGAGCGCAAGGACGGCAGTTCCTTCACCACCTACAGCCCCGGCGACAAGGACCTGGTCAACGAACTGCTGCAGCACAAGGTCGCGATCGAGCAGGCGCCGCCGGCCGGTGGCCCGTCCCTGGTGTACATCCTGATCAACATCCTGCCGTGGCTGCTGTTCATCGGCATCTGGATCTACTTCATGCGCCAGATGCAGCAGGGCGGCAGCAAGGGCGCGATGAGCTTCGGCAAGTCGCGCGCGAAGCTTCAGGGCGAGGACCAGGTCAAGGTCACGCTGGCCGACGTCGCCGGTTGCGACGAGGCCAAGGAGGAGGTCGGCGAGCTGGTCGAGTTCCTGCGCGATCCGGGCCGCTTCCAGAAGCTCGGCGGCAAGATCCCGCGTGGCGTGCTGATGGTCGGCCCGCCCGGCACCGGCAAGACCCTGCTGGCGCGTGCGATCGCCGGCGAGGCCAAGGTGCCGTTCTTCAATATCTCCGGTTCCGATTTCGTCGAGATGTTCGTCGGCGTCGGCGCCAGCCGCGTGCGCGACATGTTCGAGCAGGCCAAGAAGCACGCGCCGTGCATCATCTTCATCGACGAGATCGACGCGGTCGGCCGCCATCGCGGTGCGGGCCTCGGCGGTGGCCATGACGAGCGCGAGCAGACCCTCAACCAGTTGCTGGTGGAAATGGACGGGTTCGAGGGCGGCGAGGGCGTGATCGTGATCGCCGCGACCAACCGTCCCGACGTGCTCGATCCGGCGCTGCTGCGTCCGGGCCGTTTCGACCGCCAGGTCGTGGTCGGGCTGCCGGACGTGCGTGGCCGCGAGCAGATCCTCAAGGTCCACATGCGCAAGGTGCCGCTGGCCGACGACGTCGAGCCGATGACGATCGCCCGCGGTACCCCGGGTTTCAGCGGCGCCGACCTGGCCAATCTCGTCAACGAGGCGGCGCTGTTCGCCGCGCGCGAGAACGGCAAGGACGTGCGCATGGAGCACTTCGACAAGGCCCGCGACAAGATCATGATGGGCACCGAGAACCGCTCGATGGCGATGAGCGAAGAGGAAAAGCGCAACACCGCTTTCCACGAGGCCGGCCATGCGATCGTCGGTCGCCTGGTGCCCGATCACGACCCGGTCTACAAGGTCACGATCATTCCCCGCGGCCGCGCCCTGGGCGTGACCATGTACCTGCCCGAGGGGGATCGTTACAGCTACAACAAGGTCAACATCGAGAGCAAACTGTGCTCGCTGTACGGCGGTCGCGTGGCCGAGGAGCTGATCTTCGGGTCCGACATGGTCACCACCGGCGCCAGCAACGACATCGAGCGTGCGACCAAGATGGCGCGCAACATGGTCACCAAGTGGGGCCTGTCGGACATGGGCCCGGTGACCTACGGCGAGGAGGAGGATGAAGTGTTCCTGGGCCGCTCGGTGACCCAGCACAAGAACGTGTCCGACGATACCGCGCGCAAGATCGACGAGGTGGTGCACAACATCCTGGACCGCGCGTACAAGCGCACGACGCAGCTGCTGAAGGACAACCTCGACAAGCTGCAGGTGATGGCCGATGCGTTGCTGCAGTACGAGACCATCGACGCCAAGCAGATCGACGACATCATGGAAGGCCGCGAGCCGCGGCCGCCGCAGGACTGGATCAAGTCCGGCAAGACCCACAAGGACGAGCGCGGTCCCCCGCGCGTGATCGGCGGGCCTGCCGCGCAGACCTGACCGGCGACGAGGAAACGATGTGTGCCACACGAGACGGCTGCGGCCGTCTTCGTGTTTCAGGGCGGCGATCGTGCCGCCAAAACCGGGGGAGGAATCATGGGCACCTGCTTCTGGACCCGCCGTTTCGTCGTCGTGTTTCTCGGGGCGCTGGTCGTGATCGGCGCAGCGCAGCTGCTGCAGGGTCGCAGCCTCGACCATGCGCTCAGCCATGGCCTGTTCTGGGCTTTCGTGGCGGCCGTCGTGTTCACCGTCTCGCGGCTGTACCAGGCGCGCAGGGGCCGGCACTGTGCGATCTGCCGGGATACCCCGGAAATGCGGGGCTGACCACAGGCGCCGACTCGCGCCGCGTGGCACCGGTGTTGCTAACCTGCGCGTACCCGACCCGCGAGTGGCCATCATGTTCGACACCACCCCCACCCTGGACTGTGCCGGCCGTGCATTGAGCCTGGATCGCCCGCGGGTGATGGGCATCGTCAACGTCACCCCGGATTCGTTCTCCGATGGCGGCGCGCACGCCACGCTCGAGGCCGCAGTCGCGCATGGCCTGCGGCTGGCGGAGGAGGGCGCGGACCTGCTCGATATCGGCGGCGAATCCACCCGCCCCGGTGCGGTCGAGGTGCCGCTGGAGGAGGAGCTGCGGCGCGTGGTTCCGCTGGTGGAGCGGCTGGCGCGCGAGACCGCGCTGCCGATCAGCATCGACACCTCCAAGCCGGAAGTGATGCGTGCGGCGGTGGCGGCCGGTGCCGGCATGATCAACGACGTGTATGCGCTTCGTCGCGAAGGTGCGCTCGATGCCGCCGCCGAACTCGCGGTGCCGGTGGTGCTGATGCACATGCTCGGCGAGCCGGGTTCCATGCAGGCCGCGCCGGAGTACGATGACGTCGTCGCCGAAGTGCATCGCTTCCTCGCGCAGCGCATCTTCGCCGCCGAGATGGCCGGCATCGCCAAGAAGCGCATCGTGATCGACGTCGGGTTCGGCTTCGGCAAGAGCGTCGAGCACAACATCGCGTTGCTGGCGCAGTTGCAGCGCTTCGGCGACCTCGGTGTGCCGCTGTTGGCCGGCCTGTCGCGCAAGCGGACGATCGGCGAACTCACGGGCCGCAGCGATCCGCGCGATCGCGTCCATGGTTCCGTCGCCGCGCACCTGATCGCCGCGCAGCGCGGCGCCATGCTGCTGCGCGTCCACGATGTCGCGGCGACCGTGGATGCGTTGAAGGTGCTGGATGCGGTCAATTCCGCACCGGTGCCGAAGGTGCGCGACAGCACGCCGTCGATCCGATGGCCGGACGACGAGAACTGAGAAACGCAATGTGATCGCGGATGCGGCCACGCTCCGGTGTGGGCGCCGGCGGTGGCCAAGGACTGGCCAAACCGATCACGGCCCTTGTACCGCCTGCGTCGCAATGAGTTGTCCACAGCTTGCACGCGCAACTTGTCCACAGGCTTTGTGCACAACTGTTGCATGACCATCCGCGCGGTTAAGCTCGCCCGGTTCCCGCGGCGACGGCTCGCACGCCCGCCTTCTCCCATCGAGTTGGACAATCCCACCGCATGCGCTCCGCACCGGCCTCAGACCCCCGCCCGCTGGCGATCGCGCTCATGGGCCCGACTGCGTCGGGCAAGACGGCGCTGGCACTGGAGTGGGCGCAGCGGCTGGACGGGGAGATCGTCAGCGTCGACTCGGCGTTGGTCTACCGCGGGCTCGACATCGGGGCGGCCAAACCGGACGCCGCCGAACTCGCGCGCGTGCGCCATCACCTGATCGACCTACGCGAACCGTGGCAGCCGTACTCGGCCGCGGAATTCGCCGGCGATGCGCGCAGCGCGATGGCCGACATCGCCGCGCGCGGCAAGCTGCCGATCCTCGCCGGTGGCACCGGGTTGTACTTCCAGGCGTTGCTGCGCGGCCTCGCGCCGATGCCGCAGGCCGATGCCGCCACCCGCGCGCAGATCCAGGCCGAGGCCGATGTGCACGGCTGGGCGGCGCTGCACGCGCAACTGGCCGCGATCGATCCGGCTGCCGGCGCGCGCATCCATGCCACCGACGCGCAGCGCATCCAGCGGGCGCTGGAGGTGCACCGGCTGTCGGGACGCACGATCAGCGACTGGCAAAGCAGGCAGCCGGCCCAGGCGCGGCTGCCGTTCCGCGTGCTCAAGCTGGTGTTGGCGCCTGGGGATCGGGCG
>DATHRJ010000352.1:0-3177 GCA_035465455.1 Lysobacter sp. | reverse complement strand
CCGGCGCGGATCGAGCTCCAGGAACAATACGTATGCCGGCTGGCGGCCGTGGAACAGCACGTCCGCGTATGCCTGCTTGATCGCATGGGCAACGCTGCGATCGCGGATCGCCCTGCCGTTGACGTACAGGTATTGCTGGTCGGCGCTCGCGCGCGAATACGCCGGCTGCGCGCTCCAGCCGTGCAGGCGCAGTCCGGCGCCGCTGTGGTCGACACGCAGTGCATGCCTGGCGAACTCCTCGCCCAGGGTCTCGTGCAGCCGTGCGTCCGACAGCAGGTCGCTGTCGCCTTTCCAGCGCCGCGACGGCTTGCCGTTGTGCGAGACGCGCAACTCCACATCCGGCCGCGCCAAGGCAAGCTGGCGCAGCCATTCTTCGATGTGGCCCAGTTCGGTGCGCTCGGCGCGCAGGAACTTGCGCCGAGCCGGCACGTTGAAGAACAGGTCGCGCACCTCGACCGTGGTGCCCTGCGGATGCGGCTTCGGCAGGATTTCACTGACCCGGCCGCCCTCGACTTCGAGCGCGGCGCCGTGCTCGGCATCGTGCCTGCGCGAGGCAAGGCTGAAGCGGCTTACCGACGCGATCGACGGCAGCGCCTCCCCGCGAAACCCCAGCGTCGCCACGGCCTCCAGATCGTCCAGCGAAGTGATCTTGCTGGTCGCGTGGCGCGAGATGGCCAGCGGCAATTCCGCAGCGGCGATGCCAGCGCCGTCGTCGCGCACGCGGATCAACCGCACGCCGCCTTCCTCCAGGTCGATGTCCACCCGCAGCGCGCCCGCATCGAGCGCATTCTCGACCAGCTCCTTGACCACGGACGCAGGCCGTTCCACGACCTCGCCGGCCGCGATCTGGTTGATGAGAGTGTCGGGGAGCTGGCGGATCTGCACGGCATGGGCGATACCGCTGCCGGCATCGTCGAAAGGATCAACCGTGATGATACTGGCTCAGGGACCGCCGCCGGCAGCGCCGGACGAGCCCATCCCGGCCGCGGCGCGCGCGGCATACATCGTGCCCGGCGGCGGCTGCCGGGTGAAAAACGTGTTGATGCCATCCAGCACCGCGCCGGCCACCTTGCGCTGGAATACGGGATCGCGCAGCCGGCGCTCCTCCTCCGGGTTGGAGATGAAGGCGGTCTCGACCAGCATCGCCGGCATGTCGGAGCTGCGAAGCACGGCGAAATTGGCGCGCTCGATATGCGGTTTGTGGTTGTTGCCGACGCGCTTGAGGCCGTCGAGCACCTCACCGGCGGCATCCTCGGAAGCTTTCATGTGGCCGCTCTGGGTCAGGTCGAGCAGCACCGACGCCAGCGTGTTGCTGGTCTGCGCCAGGCGCACGCCGCCGACCAGGTCGGAGGAATTCTCCTTGTCGGCAAGCCAGCGGGCGCGCTGCGACGAGGCGCCCTTGAGCGAGAGGACATACACCGACGAACCGTCGGCTTTGCGGTTCTCGGCGGCATCGGCGTGGATGGAGACGAACATGTCGGCCTTGGCCGAGCGCGCGAGTCGTGGGCGCTGGCTGAGCGGGATGAACATGTCGCGGTCGCGGGTCAGGTAGGCCTTGAGCCCGGGAGTGGCGTTGATCTGCCGCGCCAGTTCGCGGCTGATCGCAAGCACGACGTCCTTTTCGCGGCTGCCGTTGAGGCCAACCGCGCCCGGATCCTGGCCGCCATGACCGGGATCAATCGCGATCACCAGCGGCCGCATTCCATGACCCTGCATTACCTGCTGCAGCGTCTTGACGGGTGCCGCGACCGGAGCCGGTGGCGCACTTGCAGCCCGCGGCATCGCCGTGGGTATGCCGGTGGCGATGGTGGTCGGTACCCCGGTGGCTATCGTCGTCGGTACCGCCGGGCGCGAATTCGTGGCGCCAGCCGCGGGATACGGCGCGCGCGCTGCAATCTCCGAGATCAGCCGGCTGGTGGCTGCTGCGGACGCCGCGCCCGGCTCCACGGAGGGTGTCGGGCTTTCGGAAATCGACGGTGGTTTGGCTGCCGGCGTTGCCGCGATCGTGTTGTCGCCGGGCCACTCCAGCACCAGGCGCGGCCCCAATGACCCCTGCTCGATTCGCGGGGGCAACGGCGCTACAGGTTGCGCCAGTTCGAACACCACGCGCGCGGTGCCCGCGACCGGCTGCCCGGTACGGATCGAGGTGACGACACCGGTCGCACCCGGCAGGCGCAGGCCAGGGGCCACGCGCGATGCCGGCAGGTCGATCACCAGACGATCGGGGCCCTGCAGGCGGATGACCTTGAATTCACCAGGACGGTCCAGGACGATCTCGGCGCGGGTGCCGGTCGCACCGCTGCTGATCTCCAAGCCCTTGATTTCACTGGCACTGGCGACGTTCCAAAGCAGCCCGCCCGCCAAGGCTGAGCCGAGCAAAAAGCTTCGCACGGAGGTTTCTTCGGGTCGCATGAGCTGTAGTCAAGCACCGGAAAGCGCCGATTGCAAGCATTTTTCCCTTAACAATCCGGCACCTGGCACCACTTTCTGCCAAGAACGTCAGGAGTTGCCTGCAAGCCCATGGGTGACAACGGTCCGCCTTGGGTCCAGTTGGGCCAGCCAGGCCTCTCCCGCCGGCGAGGCCGGGGCAAGATCCACCCGGCGCCCACTACCCTCCACCGCCAGCGTGATCACCAGGTCTTCCGTCGGCAGCCCGCCTCGGCCTCGCTCGGGCCATTCGACCAGCCACAGCACCGCCTCGTTGGTGTCGAGCCCGAGGAACTCGAGCTCGGAGGCATCGGCTATGCGGTACAGGTCCAGGTGCCAGGCCTCGCCGCCGCGGGCCAGCGGATAACGTTCCACCAGGGTGTAGGTGGGGCTGCGGATCGCGCCCTCGACCCCGAGCGATCGCAGCAACGCCCGCGCCAACGTCGACTTGCCGGCGCCGAGCTCGCCGCGCAGGTGTACCACTGCATGCGGTGGCATCGTTTGCGCGAGCGCCGCACCCAGACGGTCGGTGGCAGCGGCGTCGGCCAACCAGAAACCGCTCATGCCAGGGCTCCCGGATTGGCGAGCCGCCGCAACCACGGCATCAGGTCACTGGGCAGCAGTCCGCGCTCGCCACCCGCGCCGGCGGCGGCATCGCCGGCCACCGCGGGCAGCAATGCGCCACAACTGGCGGCGTCGAACGCATCCAACCCTTGCGTGCGCAACGCGGCGACCACTCCGCTGAGTACG
>DATHRJ010000351.1:0-2702 GCA_035465455.1 Lysobacter sp. | reverse complement strand
AGGAAGCGGGCCATGTGTTCCAGTTCGCGCCGAGTGTCGGTGTTGAACAGGTAGGCGTAGCCTTCGCGGCCACCCCAGAACACGTAGTTCTCGCCGCCCAGCGCGACCGTGGCGTCCAGCGCCGCCTTGACCTGCGCGCCGGCGTGCGCCACCACGTCGAAGTCCGGATTGGTCGAGGCGCCGTTCATGTAGCGCGGGTGAGAGAACACGTTGGCGGTGCCCCATAGCAGCTTCAGCCCGGTGTCGGCCTGGCGCTGCCCGGCGAGATCGACCACGTGCTGCAGGCGCTTCTCGCTCTCGGCCACCGAGTCGCCTTCCGGCGCGATGTCGCGGTCGTGGAAGCAGTAGTAAGGCACGCCCAGCTTGGTGCAGAACTCGAAGGCCGCGTCCAGCTTGTCCTCGGCGATGTCCAGCGGCGCGCTGCGCTCCTTCCAGGCATGGTTGCGCGTGCCGGGCCCGAAGGGGTCGCCACCGTCGGCGCAAAAGCTGTGCCAGTAGCAAACCGAGAACCTCAGGTGGTCCCTCATCGATTTGCCGCCTACCACGCGGTCGGCCTTGTAGGCCTTGAAGGCCAGCGGATTGTCCGAGCCGGGGCCCTCGTAAGGGATCGTCCCGATGCCGGGGAAAAATTCGCGGTTACCGATAAACGGTTGTGAACTCATAATCGTGCTCCATCGTAAAGGGGAATTAGCTGTTCCAGCGCGCGGCGGTAGGCAGTGTAAGCGCGCTGGTAGCGCCGCGCGTTGGCGGGATTGGGGACCGTTTCCAGTTCCGGGCGGCTGGCGACGTGCGCGTCGGTGATCTGCGCAAGCTCCACCGAAGCATCCGCCTGCCGCTCCAGCACCCACAGGGCCTGCAAGGCGGCGCCGAAGGATGCGCCTTCGTCCTGGACCGGCAAGCTGACCGGCAGGTCGCAGACATCGGCCACGATCTGACGCCATGCCGCGCTCCTGGAGCCGCCGCCGGTCAGCACGATCGTGTTCGCCTCGATGCCGAGCCGGGTCAGTTCGTCGAGGCCGAAGCGGATCGCATAGGTAGCGCCCTCGGCGGTCGCGCGCAGGATGTGCCCGCGGCTGCAGTTCTGCGGCGTGAGGCCGAGCAGGCTGGCCGTCGCGCTGGGCAAGTCAGGCGTGCGCTCGCCGGTGAAGAACGGCAGCAGGATCAGGCCGTCCGATCCGGCTTCGACTTCGGAAATGGTGGCATCGAACTCCGCCGTACTGACGCCCAGCAGCTGCTTCATCAGCTCGGTAGCCAGCGTGCAGTTCATCGTGCACAGCAGCGGCAGCCAGCCGCCAGTGGAACTGCAGAAGGCGGCGATGTTGCCGGCGTCATCGACGACCGGCGTGTCCGAGTAGGCGAACAGGGTGCCCGAGGTGCCCAGGCTCATGGTGAGGTGGCCCGGCTTCACGTTGCCGGTGCCGATGGCGGCCATCATGTTGTCGCCGCCGCCCGGCGCGACCGGAATCCCGGCCGGCAGGCCGAAACGCTCCGCGGCCGCTTCGCTGACCGTGCCGATGACGCTGCCGGCCTCGACCAGCTGCGGCAGGCAGGCCGCGAGGTCACGGTCCGGGTCGACCGCCCGCAGCATCTGCGGGCTCCACTCACGGGTCCGCACGTCGAGCAGGTTGGTGCCCGAGGCGTCGCCGTGCTCCATCGCCGCGACGCCGGTCAGCACGAAATTCAGGTAATCGTGCGGCAGCATGATGTGTGCCATCTCGCGGTAACGGTTCGGGTGGTTTTTCGCCAGCCAGCGAATCTTCGGCGCCGTGTAGCCGGTCAGCACCGGGTTGCCGGCCAGTTCGATGCAGCGGTCGCGCCCACCGCAGGCGGCGGAGATCTCATCTGCCTCCTGCTGGGTGGCCGTGTCGCACCACAGCTTGACCGGCGCCAGCACCTGCCCCCCGGCGTCGACCGGCACGAAGCCGTGCTGCTGGCCGGACACGCCGATGCATCGCGCTGAATCGCGAACTTCGGTGGGCACCTGGGCCAGCGCCTTGCGCAGCGCCTCGAGCCACCACACGGCTTCCTGCTCGGCCCGGCCGCCAGCGTCGCGCAGAACGTCCAGCGGCGCGGAGGCCGAGGCGACCAGTTCCCGCTTATCGTAGTCGTAAAAAACGACCTTCAGGCTCTGGGTGCCTAGGTCGATGCCCAGTACGGTGTTCATCAGACGGCGCCTTCCGTGATTTCCAGGGTGACCGATTTCAGGTCCACCGAGTTCGGGCCCACCAGGATGGTGAAGCGGCCGGGCTCAATGACCTCTTCCATTCTAACGTTCCAGATGCGGAATGCCGACGGCTCCAGCCGCAGGCGCAGCGTTTCCTGCTGGCCGGGCTGCAAGGTGACGCGCCGGAACGCCCGCAGCGCCTTCACCGGCTGCGTGACCGAGGCGACCTCGTCGCGGACATAGACCTGCACCACCTCGTCACCCGCGCGCCGGCCGGTGTTGCGCACGTCGACCAGCACGTCCACGCCCTGCCCGGCATCGATGCGCGGGCTGGACAGCCGCGGGTTACCGATTTCGAACGTGGTATAGCTGAGGCCGTGGCCGAAGGGAAACAGCGGCGCGGCTTCGGCGAACAGGTAGCCGCGTTTCGCTGACGGCTTGTGGTTGTAGAAGTACGGCACGTGACCCACGCCGCGCACCACGGTCACCGGCATCTTGGCGCCGGGATTGACCGCGCCGAACAACGCCTCGGCCATGG
>DATHRJ010000350.1:0-13841 GCA_035465455.1 Lysobacter sp. | reverse complement strand
CGCGAACAGGCCGAAGATCATGTCGAGCACGAACACGATCACGAAGTAGCCGATGCCGGCACCGCCGTCGCGGTTGCCGCTGATGTAGCCGTCGATGACCCGCCCGACCACGCGTGCAAGCACGATCACGAAGGTGTTCAGCACGCCCTGGATCAGGGCCATCGTGACCATGTCGCCGTTGGCGATGTGGCTGACCTCGTGCGCGAGCACCGCCTCGGCCTCGTCGCGGCTCATCGAACGCAGCAGTCCGGTGGAAACGGCGACCAGGGAATTGTTGCGGCTCGGCCCGGTGGCGACCGCATTGATCTCCGGCGCGTCGTACACCGCGACCTCGGGAACCTTGATCCCGGCGGCTTCGGCCTGGCGGCGCACGGTCGCCAGCAACCACTGCTCCGCCTCGTTGCCCGGCTGCTCGATCACCTTCGCGCCGGTGGTGCGCTTGGCGACCCATTTGGAGATGAAGAGCGAAATGAACGCCCCACCGAAGCCGAACAGCGTCGCGAACAGCAGCAGCATCGCGTTGTCGCCAAGGTCGATGCCGAAGACGTTCTGAAGCACCGCCAGCACGATGCTGATCAGGGCCAGCACGGCCAGGTTGGTCGCAAGGAACAGCATTACGCGCTTGAGCATGGTGAAAATCCTGCCCGCGCACCATGCGCGGCTCCGTTCAAAATGTGGCAGGCTCGGCGCGATTTCAAGGTGATCCCGCCCCACCGGCGTACCTTTGTGAGTACGAGCATCCAGCCCTCGGTAGCACCCACCCCTGACGACGGCAGCTATCGCGGCCGCTTCGCGCCGTCGCCGACGGGCGACCTGCACGAGGGGTCGTTGCTCGCCGCCTTCGGCAGCTGGCTGCTGGCGCGTGCCGCGCAGGGGCAGTGGCTGGTGCGGATCGAGGATATCGATCCGGCGCGCGAGGTGCCGGGGGCGGCGCAGCGGCAGTTGGAGGCATTGGCCGCGCTCGGCTTGCATCCCGATGTCGCGGTCGCTCGCCAGAGTGAGCGCGGCGCGCTGTACCAGCAAGCACTGGAGCAACTGCTGGATGCGGACCTGGCGTTCGCGTGCCACTGCAGTCGCACCGATCTCGCTGAGAGTGGCGGCATCCACCGACGCTGCGTCGGCAGCAGGCAGCGGCGCAATCCTTCGATCCGGCTGCGCATCGCCGCCGGAACGCGATGCAGCTTCGTCGATGCGATCCAGGGTCCGCAGTCGCAGGAGGTGGCGCGCGACGTCGGCGATTTCGTGCTGCGTCGTGCCGACGGCCACTGGGCATACCAGCTGGCGGTGGTGGTCGACGATGCGGCGCAGGGCATCACCGATGTGGTCCGCGGCGCCGACCTGCTCGACTCGACCCCGCGCCAGATCCTCCTGCAGCGCGCGCTTGGCTTGCCGACGCCGGCCTATGCCCACCTGCCACTGGTGCTGGATGCGCAGGGACGCAAGCTGTCCAAGTCCGGGCTGGCGCACCCACTCGACCCCGCCGATCCACTGCCTGCGCTGCGCAATGCCTGGCGGGCACTGGGACAGGACCCACGGGCGCTGCTGGGCCAGCACGACGTGGCCAGCCTGCTCGCAAGCGCCTGCAGCGCATTCGACCCTGCGCGGATCCCGGCGGGACGTCATTGGGCCCGGGGAGCCTTCCCGGCGCACAATGAAAGCTTCACAGTCGCTGAATAGAATCCCCGCAACGGCCGTACTGCCACGTCCAAGGAGAAGGGTAATGCAATCACGCGTCGCACTGGTCACCGGAGGTACCGGCGGCATCGGCACCGCGATCGTCAAGCGCCTGGCGCAGATGGGGCACAAGGTTGCCACCAACTACCGCGACGAGGCCCGCGGACGGGCCTGGCAGGCGACGATGAAGGAGGCCGGCTTCGATGTCGCGATCGCCCCCGGCGACGTGTCGGCGCCGGAACAGGCCGAGGCAATGGTCCGCGAGGTCGAGCGCCAGCTCGGCCCGGTCGACATCCTGATCAACAATGCCGGCATCACCCGCGACTCCACCTTCCACAAGATGACCGCGCAGCAGTGGAACGAGGTGATCTGCACCAACCTCAACTCGTGCTTCAACGTCACCCATCCGGTGATCGAGGGCATGCGGGCGCGCAAGTGGGGGCGCGTCGTGCAGATCAGCTCGATCAACGGCCAGAAGGGCCAGTACGGCCAGGCCAACTACGCCGCGGCCAAGGCCGGCATGCACGGCTTCACCATTTCGCTGGCGCAGGAAAACGCCAAGCTCGGCATCACCGTCAACACCGTGTCGCCCGGTTACATCGGCACCGACATGGTGATGGCCGTGCCGGAGGAAGTGCGCAACAAGATCGTGGCGCAGATCCCGACCGGTCGCCTGGGGACGCCGGATGAAATCGCCTATGCCGTGGGCTTCTTCATACCCGAAGAGGCTGCATGGATCACCGGTGCCAACCTCAGCGCCAACGGTGGGCAGTACATGGGCTGGTGAGGCGGCGACCGTCCTGGCGGCGCAATCTGCCGTCGCCGGGACAGAACGGCTTGACTTTCTGTTGTAAGCTCGGCTCCCGGTGCGCCATTTGGCGTAGCACGCCAACTCCGAGCCCGAGCCGAATGGCCGCGATCCGCGTCATCAAGAAGTACCCCAACCGCCGTCTGTACGACACCGAGATCTCGAGCTACATCACGATCGAGGACGTGCGGCAGCTGATCATCGACGGCGTGGCGTTCGAGGTGCGCGACGCGCGCTCCGGGGACGAACTCACGCGGCAGGTGCTGCTGCAGATCATCTCCGAGCACGAGCAGGACGGCGAGCCGATGCTGTCAACGCAACTGCTGAGCCAGATCATCCGCTTCTACGGCGATTCGCTGCAGGGCTTCATGGGCAGCTACCTGGAACGATCGATGCAGGCGTTCCTGGACCAGCAACAGCAATTCCGCAGCCAGATCGGCGGTGCGCTCGGGCAGACGCCGTGGACGATGATGAACCAGCTCACCGAGCGCAACCTCTCGATGTGGAAGGAATTCCAGCAGAACCTGTCGGGCAGCGTCGGCCAGAGCGCAGCGGCGGCACGACCCAAGCCGAAACCCGACCCCAAGCGCTAGTTGCGCGAAGCGTTCCCGATTAAAAAGCCGGCATCGCGCCGGCTTTTTTGCTGCTGGCCTTTGTTGCTGGCCAATGGCCAGGGGCTACTGGCGCAAAGGTGGCTGGCCCTGGCAGTACTGCTGGTAAAAATACTCGGCCTGCGGCATCAGCGCCTGCAGGTTCTCGATGCGGTTGGCGGGGTCGGGATGGGTCGAGGCGAACTCCGGCGGGCGTTCGCCCGCGCCCAGCGCCGACATCCGCTGCCACAGGGGGATCGCCTCGCGCGGGTCGTAGCAGGCGGCCGCAGCAAGCATCAACCCGACCTGGTCGGCCTGGGTCTCGTGGTTGCGTCCGTACGGCAGGATGAAGCCGTACTGGGCACCGGCGCCGAGCGCGGCCATCAATGCCTGCTGCTGCTGCGGGTCCATGCCACCCACCGCCAACCCGGCAGCCACCTGCCCCATCTGCACCAGCTTCTGCTGCGCGATGCGCTGCGACCCGTGGCGCAGCAGTGCGTGCGCGACTTCGTGGCCCATCACCACCGCCAGCGCATCCTGGTTTTCCGCGATCGGCAGCAGGCCGGTGTAGACCGCCATCTTGCCGCCCGGCAGCACGAACGCGTTGGCGTCGTCGGACTGGATCACGCTGACATCCCACTGGAACTGGCGGTAGTCGGTCGGTGCCTCCTGCTGGTTCATCGCCGCCAACTCGGCAGTGACCTGGGGCACCTTCGCCACCAGCCGCTGGGCGATCTCGCGAATCTGGCGGCTGACCTGTGCGTCAGGCGGCAGCAACGCGCCCTGCGCCTGCGCATCGCCCAGCACCTGCTGGTAAGCCTGTGCGCCGAGCTGCATCTCTTCCTCGGCGGTCGCGCCGTAATGGGCCTTGTCGCCGGTATACGGGTCGGTTTGCGCACTGCCGAACCACTGCCACGCTGCGTAGCCTGCGAACAGCAGCAATATCCACCATCGCACCCCGCCCCCGCGGCGACGGCGTCCAGCTGATTGTTGGCGATTGCCTGCCATCGGATCGATCCTCATCTGCACACTCCGCCTTGGGCCATCCGGCGGCCGTCAGGGCACGAGGATGGAAATCAGATTTCGCGAACGACCCGGAAGCCGACGCGCGCATTGGTGGTCTCGACATCGCTGCCAAGACGCCAGGCCGAACGCGTCTGCGTTGGCGAGCTCGCCCAGGAGCCGCCGCGTACCACCGCGCTGCGGCAGCCCGGGTTGAACCAGGCCTGTCCGTCCACGGGGGCGCGCCAGTAGCTGTCATGCCAGCAATCGGCAACCCACTCGCTGACATTGCCGGCCATGTCGTGAAGACCGAATGCATTTGCTGAATAGCTACCGGCGGCGGCCGGACCCCACGCGCCGTCCCCATAGTCGGGAAAGGCGTTCTGCCAGCGCCGCCCACTGGGGGACTGGTCAAGGGCGCCAGTGAAATTTCCCGCTCCCGCAGGAGGTGAGCCGGCGCCCCACGGGAAGCGTGCCTGGCTTCCGGCTCGCACGGCGTATTCGAACTCCGCCTCGCTGGGCAGCCGATACCGCTGCCCCGTCTGCTCGGCGAGCCAGCTCGCGTACGCCGCGGCATCCTCGGCGCTCACATGCACCACCGGCAGGTTGTCCGCCGCGCGCTGTCCGGCGTAATCCGACTGCCAATCCACCCGACTGCGGCGCACCAGATTGCCGCTGCGTTCGTCGTAGGCAGTGGAATGGCCGCGCCGGGTGGCGCGCGCCTTGTGCCCGCTGGCGGCCACGAACCTGCGGAATTCCCCCACGGTGATTTCATGGCGCGACACCGCCAGCCCGCGCTCGAAACGGATGTTGCGCGTGGGGCGCTCTGCATCGGTCGCGCCCGGCTCGCCCTCGGGCGCGCCCATGCGGAACGCGCCATGCGGGATGACGAGCATTTCCGGCCCGCGGCCGCCGAATCGCAGGGCCTCGGTGAAAGCCTGCCCGGGTCGGAACATGCCGTAGTGGGTCGCCAGTTCGATCCGCTCGCGCAGCTCGACCGCCGCCGTATCGCCGGCCGGGGCAATCCGCAGCAGGTCGGCCAGATGTGCGCGGGCTGCGTCGATGCCGTCTTCGCTCGCCAGCGCGGCGATGCCCAGGTCGCGCAGCGCGCCCACGCGCGCGCCACGCTGCCGGGCAATGCGCTCGCGTGCATCCGCAACCGTCTCCATCTGCGGGCGCACCTTGGCTGCCGAGTCGAGCCAGCGCGCAGCCGCGGCGTAGTCGTCGTCGTCCGCAGCCCGCTCCGCCCGCTGGATCAGCGCGCTTTCCGCCGCCGCCAGGCCTTGCATGGCGCGCACGTCGCCGGGATGCAGTTCCAGCGCCTCGCGGAACGCCGCAATGGCGCCGGCCTTGCCGTCCTCGCCCAACTGCCGCGCATTGAGCGCGCGTTCGCCACGCAGGTTCGCCCGCTGCGCCTCGTCGACACGGTCGACCCGGGCGAGATAGGCGACCACCGCGTCGTCGCCCGGCGCCATGCTGCGCGCCACCGCGGCGACTTCATGGGCAACGCGAATCGCCGCGCGCTCGTCATCGATGCCGGCGAGCGCCTGGTCGCCGCGGGCTATCAGCGCCTCGAGGGCATTGGCGAAACCCGCGGCGATCTCCGCGTCCTGGGGGGCATGCGCGCGCAACGCCACGTACAGCGGGATCGCGTCGTCCGGCTCGCCATACAGCTCGCCTGCGGCCAGCGCCTCGGCGGCGGCGGTTCTCAGCTGCTCCAGGTTGTCGGCATCGATCGCGATCTCGGGTGCCTGCCAGCTTGGCACCGGCGACACCTCCTGGTCGGGGCTGATCGTGACCATCGGCGCGCGCTCGCGCTCCGCGGCATCGGGCTGCCCGGACGCGGTCGAACCCTCCGGAGCACGCGAGCACGCCCCAAGCAGGGCCGCCAGGGCGACGCCGGTCCAAACTGCGGCTGCAACTGTTCGCAAACGTCCTCCTGGTCTCACAGGGCCCCCGGGGCCGGGTCACCCGATGAGGGCCTGCCGAAAGTAGGCTATTGTCGCCCGCCTCGCCAACTTTGGTCTTTTGACCCCACCGACCTTGCCCAGTTCATCGCCTGCCCCCGCCTCCACCCACGCCTGGATCACCGATCCGGCCGAACTGCGCGCGCGCCTGGCCGGCGCGCCCGCGCGCGTGGGCCTGGATACGGAATTCATTCGCGAGCGCACCTATTGGCCGCAACTGGCGCTGGTTCAGATCGTGCTGGAAGGCCGGGACGGCGAGGAGATCCTGCTGGTCGATCCGCTGGCGCCGGGCATCGCCGCCGAGCTCGCGACGATGCTTGCCGACACCGGCATCCTCAAGGTGATGCATAGCCCGAGCGAGGACCTGGTCGCGTTCAAGTTCGCATGCGGCGTGGTGCCCGATCCCCTGTTCGACACCCAGGCGGCGGCGGCGCTGGCCGGGATCGGCAGCGGACTGGGCTACCAGAAGCTGGTCGAACAGGTCACCGGGGTCGCGCTGGTCAAGGGCGAGACCCGCTCCGATTGGCTGCGCCGGCCGCTCTCGGCCTCGCAGCTGGAATACGCCGCCGACGACGTGCGCCACCTGTTCGAGATGCACGACGTGCTCGACGGCCAGCTCGGCCTGCTCGATCGACGCGAATGGCTGGTCGAGGATGCGGTACGCACCGTCAGCAATGCCCGCAACGATGCCGGCGAACGCTGGCCGCACCTGTCGATGCGCAGCGCCCAGTTCCTCGATCGCGACGCGCAGCGACGGCTGGTGCGGCTGCTGCGCTGGCGCGACGCGCATGCGCGCGCCAGCGACCGCCCGCGCACCTGGATCCTGGACAACGAACTGGCGGTGGCGATCGCGCGCCACCCTCCGCAGAGCGCCGAGGCGCTGCAGGTGCAATTGGACGCCCATCCCAAGGCCCCGCGCAAACTCGGCGCGGCGATCTGGCAGGCACTGGGCACGCCGTTGGACGACGAGGCCGAAACCCCCGATGCCGGCGTGGGCGAGCGTCGCGACAAGAACCGCCTGCGCCTGCTGCAGGACGCGGTTGCCGCGCGCAGCGCCGAGCTCGGCCTGCCGGACGGTGTGCTCGCATCCAAGCGCTGGCTGGAGTCGCTGCTCGACCACGGCCAATGGCCTGACGCGCTGTCCGGCTGGCGCCGCGCGGCGCTCGAGCCAGCGCTCGGCCCGCTGCTGGACCCGCTGCCAGACACGCAGGACTAGCGCCCGTCCGGCACGGCCGCTATACTTGGGCGCGTTTCATGGGGCTGTAGCTCAGCTGGGAGAGCGCCACGTTCGCATCGTGGAGGTCGTGGGTTCGATCCCCATCCGCTCCACCATGAATCGCAGGATCCAGTTGCCAGGGTCCGTCCAACGATACGCCGGCCCTGGGTCGGCGTTGTCGTTTGCGGCACCCCGGGCCCGGCGCGGGTATGCGGCAACTGTGGCGTGCCTGGGCGGGATGGCGGCGCAGCCCACCAGGAACCGGGAGCTGACCCGATGCTGCTGGCCCAGGCGCTGCGCAAATCGCCGCGGCGGCGCTGGCGCGCCGGCGCTCGTGTTCAGTCGACTACCGGATCGTGCGAAAATGCCGCACTGGCCCCGTAGCTCAGCTGGATAGAGCGGTCCCCTCCTAAGGGACAGGTCGTGCGTTCGAATCGCGCCGGGGTCACCACGCATTGCGACAGGACACGAAAGAACGCATGACCATCGTGCGGCTTTCCACTTGTCGCCTCGCCTGCCATTCGCCCTTGTTTCAGGAGTACCGCATGACCCATCCCGTCCTCACCGCCCTCGGCCTGACCGAAACCGAATCCGGCACCTTCCTCGGCCAGAACCAGTGGTCCACGACGAGCAATGCCGGCACGCTGGAGTCGATCAATCCCACCGATGGCGAGGTGCTGGCGCGCGTGCATGCCTCCTCGCAGGACGACTACGAAGCGATCGTGGAGCGCGCGCAGGCGGCATTCCAGGTGTGGCGCACGACCCCGGCCCCGCGCCGCGGTGAAGCGATCCGGCTGTGCGCCGATGCGCTTCGCACCCACAAGAACGAGCTGGGCTCGCTGGTCGCGCTGGAAATGGGCAAGTCCAAGACCGAGGGCGACGGTGAAGTCCAGGAGATGATCGACATCGGCGAATTCGCCGTCGGCCTCTCCCGCCAGCTGTACGGCCTGACCATGCATTCCGAGCGCCCCGGCCACCGCATGTACGAGCAGTGGCACCCGCTGGGCATCGTCGGGGTGATCTCGGCATTCAACTTCCCGGTCGCGGTCTGGGCCTGGAACAGCTTCATCGCGGCGATCTGCGGCGACGTCACGATCTGGAAGCCATCGCCCAAGACGCCGCTTTCGGCGATCGCCTCGATGAAGATCTGCAACGAGGCGCTCAAGGCCGGCGGCTTCCCCGACATCTTCTTCCTGTTCAACGACGCTGGCACCGAGATCGCTTCGCGCTTCGTCGACGACAAGCGCATCGCGCTGGTCAGCTTCACCGGCTCGACCAAGGTCGGCCGCCAGGTGGGCGAACGCGTGGCGCGCCGCATGGGCCGCTCGCTGCTCGAACTGGGCGGCAACAACGCGATGATCGTCGACGCCAGCGCCGACATGAAGCTGGCGATCCCCGCGATCGTGTTCGGCGCGGTCGGCACGGCCGGCCAGCGCTGCACCTCCACGCGCCGCGCCTTCATCCACGAGTCGATCTACGACGACGTGCTGGCCAGGCTGGTCACCGCGTACAAGCAGGTCGAGGGCAAGATCGGCGATCCGACCGACCCCGCCAACCTGATGGGCCCGCTCAACAGCCCCGATGCCGTGCGTGGCTATAGCGAAGCGATCGCCAAGGCCAAGGCCGCGGGCGGTACCATCGCCAGCGGCGGTGAGGTGCTCAGTGACCGCAAGGGCAACTTCGTGCTGCCGACGATCGTGACCGGGCTGTCCAACGATGCCGAAGTCGTGCAGACCGAAACGTTCGCCCCGATCCTGTACGTGATGAAGTACAGCAAGCTGGAGGACGCGTTGGCGATGCAGAACGACGTACCGCAGGGCCTGTCGTCGGCGATCTTCACCGAAAGCCTGAAGTCCGCCGAGGCCTTCCTGGCCGCCAGCGGCTCGGACTGCGGCATCGCCAACGTCAACATCGGCACGTCCGGCGCGGAGATCGGCGGCGCCTTCGGTGGCGAGAAGGAAACCGGTGGCGGGCGCGAGTCCGGCTCCGACGCATGGCGCGCCTACATGCGTCGTCAAACCAATACGATCAACTACTCCGACTCGCTGCCGCTGGCGCAGGGCATCAAGTTCGACCTCTGATCCAGCTGTTCCACGGCAGGCGAGTACAACGCGATGAACCAGGCTGATTTCCGGCAAACCAGCACCACGGCGATCATCAGCCTGGTCAGCGGCATTCTCGGCTGGACCGCGTTGCCGTTCATTGGTGCCATCGTTGCGATCGTCACCGGCCACGCGGCGCGCGCCGATATCCGGCGCAACCCGCAGACGCTGCAGGGCGACGGGTTGGCCGTGGCCGGATTGATCCTGGGATATGCCATGGTCGCGGTGAGCCTGATCGCGCTGGTGGCGGTGGTGCTGTTCGGAGGCCTGGCGGCGATCCTGGCGTTGGCGCACTGGTCATGACCGCGTACGCGATCGCGCGGCCGCTGCTGTTCAGTCTCGACGCCGAGCGCGCGCATGGCGTGAGCCTGCACGCGCTCGAGGCGGCCTACCGCAGCGGGGTTCTGCCGCTGCTGGCGCCTCACTGCGCACCGTTCCCCACCAAGGTCTTCGGGCTGACATTCCCCAACCCGGTCGGCCTGGCGGCCGGCTACGACAAGAACGGCGCGCACGTGGATGCGTTGCTCGCGCTGGGCTTCGGCTTCGTCGAGGTCGGCACGGTCACGCCCAAGCCGCAGGCCGGCAATCCCAGGCCACGCATGTTCCGGCTGCCCGAGCGCCAGGCGGTGATCAACCGGCTGGGATTCAACAACGACGGCGTCGATGCGCTGGTGCGCAACGTCGAACGCGCGCAACGCAAGCGCGGCCTGCTGGGCATCAATATCGGCAAGAACAAGGACACGCCGAACGAGTCCGCCGAGGACGACTACCTGTACTGCCTTGAGCGGGTGTACCCGCTGGCGGACTACATCACCATCAACATCTCCTCGCCGAACACCGCCGGTCTGCGCGAACTGCAGGAGGAGCAGTCGCTGCGCCGCCTGGTCGGCACGCTGCGCGAGGCCCAGGAGCGCCTGGGCGCGCGGCACGGCAAGCGTGTGCCGATGCTGGTGAAGATCGCCCCGGACCTTTCCGACCACGACATCGAAGCGGCTGCGCGGGTGCTCGGCGAGCTGCAGGTCGATGGCGTGATCGCCACCAACACCACGGTCTCGCGCACCGGAATCGAGCACTCCCGTCATGCCAGCGAGGCGGGCGGCCTTTCGGGCCGGCCATTGATGGGACAGGCGACCACCGTGCTGCGGATGATGCGCACGCGCCTGCCCGAGTCGATCCCGCTGATCGGCGTCGGCGGCATCCTCTCCGGGATCGATGCGGCGACCAAGATGGCCGCCGGGGCGAGCCTGGTGCAGTGCTACAGCGGCCTGGTCTACCGCGGCCCGGAGTTGATCTGCGAGTGCGTCGAGGCCATCCGCCGGCGCAAGGAAGCTCCGAGCGGCGCTGCATCGCTGACGCCATGAGTTCCGCGGTACGCATCCTGCGCGATGCCCCGTTGCAACAGCGCAATACGTTCGGCGTGGCGGCGCGCGCGCCGCTGCTGGCCGAGGTGGCCGATCCGGCGGCCCTGCCCGAACTGCTCGAGGCACCCGGGTTTCGCGGGTGCCCGCTGTTGCTGCTCGGCGGCGGTAGCAACCTGTTGTTCGTCGGCGATGTCGAGCATCCGGTGATCGCACTGAGCCGCCGCGAGGTCACGGTGGTCACCCAAGCCGGTGGCGGCAGCGACGCGACCATCGTCCGCGCCGATGCCGGGGTGTCGTGGCACGAACTGGTGATGCAGACGCTGGCCCTCGGCCTGGCCGGGCTGGAAAACCTCGCACTGATTCCCGGCACGGTGGGCGCCGCGCCGATCCAGAACATCGGCGCCTACGGCGTGGAGGTGCGGCAGTTCGTGCACGCGGTCGAGGCGTACGAGCCCGCCACCGGACTGCTGCAGCGGCTCGATCCCGCGCGGTGCGAATTCGGTTACCGCGACAGTATCTTCAAGCGGCAACCGGATCGCTACATCGTGACCGCAGTGGAATTCGCGCTGCCGCGCGTCGGCGCGCTGATGCTCGACTACGCCGGGCTCGCGGACGAACTGCTGGCGATGGGGGTGGACGCACCGACGCCCGGCAGCGTGGCCGCCGCGGTGATCGCGATCCGCCGCCGCAAGTTGCCCGATCCCGCCGTGCTCGGCAACGCCGGCAGCTTCTTCAAGAACCCGGTCGTGCCGGCCGCGTTGGCCGCATCGCTGGCCGCCCGGCACCCGTCGCTGCCGGTGTTCCGCGCCGGGGACCAGCCGGCGCTGCGCAAGCTTTCGGCCGCGTGGCTGATCGACAGCTGCGGCTGGAAAGGCCACCGCGACGGCGATGCCGGCATCGCCGCCGCGCATGCGCTGGTGCTGGTCAACCACGGCGGCGCGACCGGCCAGCAACTGCTGGACCTCGCCCGCCGTGTCGCCGGTTCGGTACGCGACCGCTTCGGTGTCGCGCTGGAACCCGAGCCTCGCGTGGTCGGCGCCACCTGGTGAGCACACGACCCGCGCACCCGCTCAAAGCAGCGGGCCTGATGCTCGGCAGCAGCCTGCTGTTCGGGATGATGGCGGTCTCGATCCGACTGGCGTCCGAGCAGCTGCACGCGTTCGAGATCGCATTCTTCCGCAACTTCTTCGGGCTGCTCGTCGCGCTGCCGTTGCTGCTGCACCACGGTCCCGGGCTGCTGCGCACCAGACAACTGCCCAAGTATCTGGTGCGCTGCGTGATCGGCATCATGTCGATGCTCGCCAGCTTCTGGGCGATCAGCCAGTTGCCGCTGGCCGAGGCGGTGTCGCTGGCGTATTCGACCCCGATCTTCGTCACCATCGCGGCGGTGCTGTTGCTGGGCGAAGTGGTGCGCGGCCGGCGCTGGGCGGCCGTTGCGCTGGGCTTCATCGGCGTGCTGATCATCGTGCGTCCCGGCGCGGAGACCTTCCAGATGGGCAGTCTGGCAGCGGTGTTCGCCGCAGTGATGTCGGCGATCGTCGCGATCCAGATCAAGCAGCTTTCGCGCACCGAGCCGGCCGATGCGATCGTGATCTATACGACCTTGCTGTGGGTGCCGATGTCGCTGTTGCCGGCGGTGTTCGTCTGGGACTGGCCGCAGGGGATCACCTGGCTGTGGGTGATCGCCGCCGGCGTGCTCGGCACCGGCGGGCACATGCTGTGGACCCGCGCGCTGAAGCTCGGCGATGTCTCGGCGTTGACCCCGATCAGCTTCGCGCAGTTGCCGGTGGTGGTGCTGGCCGGCTGGATCCTGTTCGGCGAGACCCTGGACCGCTGGACCTTCGTCGGCGCGGCGATCATCCTCGGCTCCAACGCCTACATCGCCCATCGCGAAGCGGTGTTGAGCGGGCGGGCGGCGACCGCCGCAGCAAGCGCGGCGGCCAAGCCGGGCGAATAGACCGCGGTCGCTGCTTCAGGCCGGGTGCCACGGGCGACGCGAGATGCGGAATACCGCCAGGTACACCGATGCCGTCCACGCGCTGGCGGCCGCCCACCCCGCGAGGATGTCGGACGGGTAATGCACGCCGAGGTAGACCCGCGAATAGCCGACCAGCACCACGCACGCCAGCGCCACCACCAGCACCGGCCAACGCCAGCGCGTGTGCCAGGTCAGCAGCACCGCCACCATTGCAAGCGTCGCCGACGCCATCGCATGGCCACTGGGGAAGCTGTAGGTGTAATGCGGGGCGATGGACTCCCACAGCGATGGCCGGTCGCGCGCGAACAGTTGCTTGGCCAGCGTGTTCAACAGCAGCGAGCCGCCCAGGGCGAAGAACGCGAACACGGACTCGTGCACGCGGCGCTTCAAGCCCAGGGCGATCACCAGCACGATCCCGGCCGGGATCACCCCATAGCCGTAGCCGAGCGCGGAAACCAGCAGGAAAGCACGGTCCAGCTGCGTGTTTGCGATCGATTGCGCGCCCAGCAGGATCCGCTCGTCGAACGCCAACGCTTCGCGCGCATGGATCTGCTCGGCAAGTTCGGCAAACCCCCACAGCGGCAGCAGGATCCCGACGAACACCAGCAGCAGGCGCCAGCCATGCCGATGCAGCACCTGCGCGCCCAACCGCGCCTCCTGGCGGATGGCAGCGGCAGCCGCCGGCGCCGCGTCAGCCGGCTCGGGCGCCATAGGTCCGCTCGACGTAACCGTCGATCAGCGCGACGAACTCGTTGGCGATGTTGTCGCCACGCAGCGTCACCGTCTTCTGCCCATCCTCGAACACCGGCGCGGCGGGCGCCTCACCAGTGCCCGGCAGCGAAATCCCGATATTGGCGTGGCGCGATTCGCCCGGACCGTTGACCACGCAGCCCATCACCGCCAGCGTGAGGTTCTCCGCGCCGGGGTGGGTCACCTTCCACAGCGGCATCTGCGCGCGCACGTGCTCCTGCACGGTCTTGGCCAGTTCCTGGAAGAACTCGCTGGTGGTGCGCCCGCAACCGGGGCATGCGGTCACCATCGGGGTGAACGCGCGCAGCCCGAGGGTCTGCAGCAGCTCCTGGGCGACGATCACCTCGTTGGTGCGCGACTGGCCCGGATCGGGCGTCAACGAGATGCGGATCG
>DATHRJ010000349.1:0-8377 GCA_035465455.1 Lysobacter sp. | reverse complement strand
CCGCGCACCACCAGCATCGGGGTCCCGCGCAGCCGGTATTCACTGCCGCCGCGGGCGGTGATTTCCAGGCCAATGGAATCGCCGATCCGGTCGAGGATCAGCGCAGTGACCCGCTCGGGCTGGCCAACCCAGCGCACGCTGAGTGCGAGGATCAGGAACAGCGCGGCGATCGCGCCGACGATGACGCGGCGCCGGCTCATACGGCCGCTCGCGGCCTTGGTGGGGGCACTGCTCAGTTGCGCCCGCACCCGGGCAGGCGCCGCCCGCCGGTCATGCGCCCAGCGACTCCGGCAGCAGCGCGTCGACGAACGCCTCGGCATCGAACACGCGCAGGTCTTCGGGTTGTTCGCCGATCCCGGCGAAGCGGATCGGAATCGCGAACTCGCGTGCCAGCGCGAACACCACGCCGCCCTTGGCGGTGCCGTCGAGCTTGGTCACCACCAGGCCGGTCACGCCAACGGCGGCGTTGAACTGGCGCAACTGCGACAGCGCGTTCTGGCCGGTGGTGCCGTCGATCACCATCAGCACCTCGTGCGGTGCGCGCGGGTCGAGCTTGGCCAGGACCCGCTTGATCTTGCCGAGTTCGGCCATCAGCCCTTGCTGGGTGTGCAACCTGCCGGCCGTGTCGGCGATCAGCACCTCGGTGCCCCGCGACTTGGCCGCCTGCAGCGCGTCGAACGCGACCGAGGCGGCATCGCCGCCCTTGCCGCTGCTGCTCTGGCCCTGGGCGACGACCGGCACGTTGTTGCGGTCGCCCCAGGCCTGCAGCTGCGCGACCGCGGCGGCGCGGAAGGTATCGCCCGCGGCCAGCATCAGGCTGCGGTTCTCGGCGCGGAAGCGGTGCGCGAGCTTGCCGATCGTGGTGGTCTTGCCGACGCCGTTGACGCCGACGGTCAGCACGACGAATGGCTTGGCTTTGGAATCGATCTGCAGCGGCACCGCTACCGGCTGCAGCATCGCGACCAGTTCGGTGCGCAGCGCCGCAAGCAAGCCGCGCGCATCGGCGAACTCGCGCGCTTTCATGCGCTTGCGCAGCGATTCGACCAATTGCGTGGTCGCGCTGACACCGACATCGGCGGTGATCAGGGCAGTCTCGATTTCGTCGAGCAGGTCGTCGTCCAACTGCGGGTTGCGCGAGAACAGGCCGCCGAAGCTGCGGGCGAACCCGCTGCCGCGCAGGCGTTCGCGCCAGCCCGGCTTGCCCGGCGCAGCGGGGGCGGGCTCGGCCGGGGCGGGCACCGCCGGAGCGGGCGGCGCGGTTGGCGGTGGTGGCGCCGCGACCGTTGTCGCGGGCCTGGGCGCGACGATCGTCTCGATCGCGCGCGCGGGAATGATTGCTGGGGCTGCCGGTCGCGGCGCGGCGGCAGGGGGCGATGGCGGTGCCGGCGGCGCAGCGGGCTCGGCGCGCACTTCGGCGGGCGCCGCGGCAGGGTGTGCCGGTGCGAGCACCGCTGCCGGCTGAGCGATGGGTGCTTGGGCAGGCAGCGGCGGGGCAGGCGCCGGCGGTGGTGGCGCCGCAGGTTCGGCCTGCCGCGGCGGTGCCATGGGCTCCGCAGACGGTGGCAGAGGCTTGGTTTCAAGCGGCGGTGACGCAGGCGTTGCCTTGACCGGCGGCGGAGCCTCCGGTCGGGCCTCGGCAGGCGCGCTCGGAAACGCGGCCGCAAGCTCCGCGGTGCTGTAGCGCCGGGTGGACGGGGCGGTCGCCGGTTCGGGTTTCTTTCGGCGGAAAAAGCTGGCCATCGGCAGGGTCTTTCACGGATGCGCGAGAATGTGCGCATGCTAGCACCGGCCTCGGGGCCCCTCCTATGAAGAAGCCTCCACGCCAGGCACCAGCCAGGCCTCCTGCGCCGACCCGTGCGCCGCTGGCCAGCGGCCCCGGCAAGGTGCGGGTGATCGGTGGCCGATGGCGCGGCACGCGCCTGGCGGTGGCCGCCGCGCCGGGGCTGCGCCCGACCTCCGACCGTGTCCGCGAGACCCTGTTCAACTGGCTCATGCCGATCCTGCCGGGCGCGCGGGTGCTCGATCTGTTCGCCGGCAGCGGCGCGCTCGGGCTGGAGGCGGTATCGCGCGGCGCGGCCTCGGCCGAACTGGTGGAGCGCGACCCCAATCTGGCGGCCGCGCTGCGCGAGGTCGCCGGCCGGCTGCCCGGCGGGGACGCGGTCACGGTGACGCAGGCCGACGCGCTCGGTTGGCTGGCATCGCCGCCCGAAGCCGGCTTCGACCTGGCGTTCGTCGATCCGCCGTTCGACGCCGATCTGTGGGACGCGGTGCTGCCGCTGCTTGCGCCGAAACTCGCGCCGTCGGCCTGGCTGTACATCGAGTCGCCGCTGTCGGTCGTGCCTGTGCCAGGCCGCGACTGGCAGCTCCACCGCCAAGGCAGCACGCGCGAGGTGCGCTATGCGCTGTACCGGCGTGTGCCGGAGCTGGCCGAGGCGCCCACTGTTACACTGCCGTCCGACCCGGCAGGCACTGCGCCCGCCGCCAAAGCCTGACCGCCCATGAGTGCTTCCCGCACCCGAATCGCCGTCTACCCCGGCACGTTCGACCCGATCACCAACGGCCATGTCGACCTGGTGGCCCGGGCCGCGCCGCTGTTCGAACGGCTGATCATCGGCGTTGCCGAAAGCCCGGGGAAGAGCCCCGCGCTGCCGTTGCCGCTGCGCGTGAGCCTGACCCGCGAGGCGCTGCAGCAGTATTCGAACGTCGAGGTGATGGGGTTCGACTCGCTGCTGGCGCACTTCGTCGACGAGGTCGGGGCCGGGGTGCTGCTGCGCGGCCTGCGGGCGGTTTCGGATTTCGAATACGAGTTCCAGCTGGCGAGCATGAATCGCCATCTGATCCCGGAGGTGGAAACGCTGTTCCTCACTCCGGCGGAAGAGTACGGATTCATTTCATCTTCGCTGGTACGCGAGATCTCCCGCCTCGGCGGCGATGTATCGGGTTTCGTGCCTCCGGCGGTAGCCGCCGCATTGCAGGCTCAATGGCAACGCAACCAAGCTTCGATCGTTAAAAAAAGGGGAATCCAATGAAAGTCACCACCCGTCTGATGCTGATCGCCTGCCTCGCACTGCCATTGCTCGTCGCCTGCAAGCCCGGGGAGGAGAAGCAGGAAGTCGCGGTGGCACCTCTGGCGGCGCCGACCACCAATGACGACAATGCCTGGGGCGCATACCTGTCCGACGTCGTCACCCGCAACATGGAAGGCGTCACCAACAACCCGTACCTGTACTACCTGCCGGGCGAGGATTCCGAGGACTTTGCAGGTTCCTACGAGCGCCTGCAGGGTGAAGTCAACGTCGCGATGCAGCGCGGCATCCTCGAAGGCAACCTGGTGGCGTTCGGCTCGCCGGCTTCGGCCAAGATGGCGGACATCATCGTCGCGGCATTCGCCACCGTCGACGAAGGTTCGATGAAGGGCGTGAAACTGCTGTTCATCGGCGACCGGGCCGACAGCGATCGCGTGCAGGCGGCGGTGACGCCGGCCGGCGTCGACTACAAGTTCATCGAAGCCAAGTAGGACTGCAACCGCGGGCGGGCACGCGGGAGATCGCGCGCCCGCCCGTCATCGGGCCCTTCCGGCATGCGGCGCGCAGTCGCGAACATTGCCCGCCCCGATGCGGGTGCCCAGGCCCAGGAAAGATGTCCCTCAAGATCAACGAGCTCTGCGTCAACTGCGATGTCTGTGAACCGGCCTGTCCCAACCAGGCCATCTCGCAGGGCGAGAGCATCTACGTGATCGATCCCGCGCGCTGCACCGAATGCGTCGGCCATTTCGACGAGCCGCAGTGCGTGGTGGTATGCCCGGTCGAATGCATCGATCCGGACGCCGATTTCCCCGAGACCCACGAGCACTTGCTGGCCAAGCTGGCGAGGCTGCAACAGGAGTGAATTGATGCGAGCCGTGCCGCGTAAGTGGTTGTCGTCGTGCATGTCTGGCCTGCTGGCGGTCCTGGTGCTGTGCGCAGGGGTGGCGCCGCATACCGGCGCCATGGCGGCGCCCGCACGCGAGAGCGAGCCGGCAGCGACGCAACCGCCGGGCACCGCGATCGCCAGCGCCCACGCGCTGGCGACCGACGCCGGGTTGGAGATCATCCGTGCCGGCGGCAATGCATTCGATGCCGCGGTCGCGGTCTCGGCGGCGTTGTCGGTGGTCGAGCCGATCAGCTCCGGCATCGGCGGCGGCGGCTTCTTCCTGCTGCACGAAGGCAACAGCGGCCGCGACGTGTTCGTCGACGCGCGCGAAGTCGCCCCGGCCGCGGCGACGCCGGAAGCGTACCTGGACGCGCAGGGCGAACTGAACCGCGATCGCGCGACCAACGGCCCGTGGTCGGCCGGCATTCCCGGCCTGCCCGCCGCGCTGGTGCACGTGGCCGGGAAGTACGGCCAGCTGCCGCTGGCGACCTCGCTGGCGCCTGCGATCCGCATCGCACGCCAGGGCTTCCCGGTGTACGAGCGGCTGGAGCGAGGCTATGCCAGCCGGCGCGCGGTGATGGAACGCTACCGCGGCACGCGCGAGGTGTTTCTGGCCGACGGCGATCCACCGAAAGTCGGCGAGACGCTCGTGCAACCGGACCTGGCGCGCACGCTGGAGCTGTTGGCCAGCCACGGTTTCGACGGCTTCTACCGGGGCGAGGTGGCGGCGAAACTGCTGGCCGCGGTGGCCGAGGAGGGCGGCCAGTGGCGTGCCGACGAGTTGGCCGGCTACCAGGTCCGCGAGCGCGAACCGCTGGCGTTCGGTTATCGCGGCTGGAACATCGTCACCGCGCCACCGCCGTCGTCCGGCGGGGTGGCGCTCGCGCAGATCCTGCAGGTGCTGGAGGGCTGGGACCTGGCGGCGCTCGACGAGCCCCAGCGCGTCCACCTGGTCACCGAGGCGATGCGCCGCGCCTACCGCGACCGCACGATCTACCTGGGCGATCCGGACTTCGTGAAGATGCCGCTGGCGCGCCTGACCAGCGCCGACTACGCCGCCGGGCTGCGCGCCGGCATCCATCCGCACAAGGCCACGCCGAGCGAGCTGCTTTCCGGTGAACCGGCGCCGCTGGAAGACGACGAGACCACGCATTTCGCGATCATCGACGCGCACGGAAACCGCGCCTCGGTGACCCAGACCGTGAACCTGCTTTACGGCTCGGGCATGGTCGCGCCCGGCACCGGGGTCCTGCTCAACAACGAGATGGACGATTTCGCGTTGAAGCCCGGTACCCCCAACGCGTTCGGGGTGATGGGTTTCGACGCCAACGCGGTGGCACCGGGCAAGCGCATGCTCAGTTCGATGACCCCGACATTCATGACCTCCGCCGACCGGGTGATCGCGGTGGGCGCGCCCGGCGGCAGCCGCATCATCACCCAGGTGTTGCTGGCGATCCTGGCGTACGACGCCGGGATGGATCCGCGACAGGTCGCGGCGCTGGCACGTTTCCATCATCAGTGGATGCCCGATGCGATTTCGGCCGAACCCGGCGCGCTGGATGCGGCGACGGTCGAGGCGCTGCAGGCGATGGGGCACAAGGTCAACGCAGGCGAATCCGACTGGGGCAACCTGCAGACGGTGCAGTGGGACCGGCAGGCCGGCACGCTGTCGGGTGCCAGCGACCCGCGTCGGGAAGGCGGCAAGGCCGCAGTCGAGGCGGCCCCGGCCGCCGATTGATGCCAAGCCACCGCACGCCTGTCGTGGCTGCGAACTGGTGCCCAATCCGTTGACTGCACGAGGTTCCACCGCATTGCCGGATGGCCGATCATGGAAATGCAGCAGGTTGCTGCGAGTCAGGAGTAGGCGATGAAGCTCTGGTCGCTCATGGGCAACAGCCAGAAGCTCGATGGCGGCGCGATGTTCGGCAATGCGCCACGCGCGCTGTGGGCGAAGTGGGCGCCGCCGGACGAGCACAACCGCATCGAACTGGCCTGCCGCGCACTGCTGGCCAGCCCGCTCAATGGCAGGACCGTGTTGTTCGAGGCTGGTATCGGTGCGTTCTTCGAGCCGAAACTGCGCGAGCGCTACGGCGTGGTCGAGGAACGCCACGTGCTGCTCGACTCGTTGCGCAGCGCTGGTTTCCAGCCCGACGACATCGATGTGATCGTGCTCTCGCATCTGCACTTCGACCACGCCGGCGGTCTGCTGGCGCCGTGGGCCGAGGGCCAGCCGCCGCGGCTGCTGTTCCCGAATGCGACCTACGTGGTCGGCCGCGAGCATTTCCAGCGCGCGCTGGATCCACATCCCCGCGACCGCGCCAGCTTCATCCCGGAACTGCCGGGGTTGCTGGAAGCGACGGGACGGCTGGAGCTGGTCGATGGCGAGCGGTCGCAGACGCTCGGCGATGCGGTGCGTTTCCATTACAGCCACGGACACACGCCGGGGCTGATGCTGGCTGAGATCGTCGGGCCGGAACGGGTCAATGGAGAGCCGCATGGCGGGGTGGTGTTCTGCTCCGACCTGATCCCCGGACGCCCGTGGGTGCACGTGCCGATCACGATGGGCTACGACCGCAATGCCGAGTTGCTGATCGACGAGAAGACCGCATTCCTCCAGGACAAGCTTGCGCGCAACGTGCATCTGTTCTTCACCCACGACCCCGGCTGCGCGTTGGCCCAGGTGGTCCGTGACGAGAAGGGGCGGTTCGCAACCGCACATGAAGTGCCCGAACTGCATGCAAGGGCGTTGGCGGGATGAGCGGCTTCGGCGGCTTCGCGCTGCTGCTGCTTGCTGCCGGCGCGCTGGCACCGGGGCAGGTCGCCACGCCGGTGGCGGACGTGCCCGAGGGCGAGGCCCGCAGTAACGGTGAACTGCGCGATCCGGATTTCCGCGTGTCCACGCGCCAGTTCGGCCTGGAGCGGCGGGTCGAGATGTACCAGTGGCGGGCGGGCGAGGCCGGCTATCGCCGTGTCTGGAACCAGGCGCCGATCGATTCGGCTGGGTTCGCGCCGGGGCACGAGAACCCGCCGGCGGTGCCGATCCTCAGCGAGCGCTGGTGGGCTGCCGATCCGACCCTGGACGGCGCGCCGCTGGATGTCTCGGTGCTGAAGTCGCTCGGCCAGTGGCGCAGGTTCCGCCCGGGTTTTTCGCGGCTGCCGGCCAATCTCGCCGCCGCGTTCCAGCCCGAGGGCGACGGCCTGGGCACTGCGGAAAATCCGCTGGATCCGCAGATCGGCGACCTGCGCGTGAGCTGGCACGAACTGGCGCTGCCGCCGCTGGCCGGTCAGGTCGCGATGCGCAACGGCGCCTGGCAGCCCACGCCCGAGGCGGTGCGGCCAGTACAGTCCAACGCGGAAGCCCAGCCAGTCGAGACCGCGGCACGCGAATCGGTGCGGGCGCTGTGGCCGTGGCTGGTCGTGGTGTTGCTGCCGGTGCTGGCGGCGGTCGCGTGGCGGCGACGGGGCAAGCGGTCGCGCTGAGTGCTTGCGCTGCGCTTGCCCGGGCCACAAGGGCCTGTCGGCCACCGTAGCCCGGGTAAGCAAAGCGCACCCGGGACCGCGCAGAAATCCGTGACATCGCCCAGTCCCCGCGTGCGCTGACGCTCGCCCGGGCTACGGGTATTGGCCGGGTTACGCCGCGGCGGCTTGCTGCGCGCGCGGGCCTTCGAGCAAAGCGCGACGGATCATGCCGACCAGCAGGTCGACTTCTTCGCTGGTGATGGTGAACGGCGGGGTGAAACGCAGCGAGTTGATACCGCCGTGGATCACTCCGATGCCGCGCTCGCGCAGCCACTCCTCGGTCGAGTTGGCGCCGAAGCACTTGAACCGCGGGTCGAGCTCGCACGAGAACAGCAGCCCGGTGCCCTGCACCTTGGTGATCAATCCGCCCAGTTCGGTCCTGAGCTTTTCCAGCTTGGCGATCACCTCCACGCCGCGCGCCCGGATGTTCTCCTGCAACTGCGGCGTGACCTGGCCCAGTACCGCGCAGGCCACGTCCAGCGCGCGCGGGTTGGTGGTCATGGTGTTGCCGTACAGGCCTTTCTTGTACAGCCCGGCCGCGCGTTCGTTCACGGCAAGCACCGACAACGGGTATTGGCCTGCATTGAGCGCCTTGGAGAACGTCTCCATGTCCGGCGCGTCGAGGCCTTCGAAGCCGGGATAATCGACGATCGACAGCACGCCATGCGCGCGCAGGCCGGCCTGGATCGAATCGACCAGCAGCAGCGAGCCGTGCGCCTGGGTCAGCTCGCGCGCAGCGGCGTAGAACGCCACCGGCAGCGCACGGCCGGGGTCGCCTTCGCCCATGACCAGCTCCAGGAACATCGCCTCGATGAACCAGCCGTGGTGCTGCGCATCGGCGAACACCTGCTTCAATGCCGCGACATCGTACGGCTCGATCGCAATGTCCGAATCCTCGCCGCGGTAGCTGGCCAGGTGCTGCACGTAGGACTTGCTGCTGGAATCG
>DATHRJ010000348.1:0-3934 GCA_035465455.1 Lysobacter sp. | reverse complement strand
GGCCGCGCCTTGCGCGACAGCCCGGCGATGCCGGCCGCGTGCACCGGGTGCATCAGCGGCGACATGTAGCCGCAGTTCAGGTAGGCAACATCGTCGGGGATGTCGAACAGGTGGCGCTGGCTGGGGAGTTTCATTCGCCGGATTTTACGGCATTTCTGACGGAGCGGGCTGCGCAGGCCGCGAACCGTTGGTGATTTTCGCCAATCCGGACCCGGCTCGGCGGCGCGCCCGGGCCGCGCGCCGCGATACCGGCGCCGCCTGCGGATCCGCATGCGAGGGCGCTTTCGGCGCCGCGTCCAACCCGAGGGCATCCATTTGGTCCGGAATTTGCATCTTCACAGCACACAGCACATTCGAAAGCGAAGGGAGTGGACGCCATGAAGAAGAATTTCCTGTCACTGACGTTGACCGGGGCCCTGCTGCTGGCCGGCAGCGCGCAGGCCTGGGACTGCAAATACGAGAAAGCGATCGACCTCAGCCTGGACCTGGCCGGCACCGAACTGCTGTCGGTGGCGGCCGCGGCGGGCGACCTGAACGTCACCGGCAACGAAGCTGCGACGGCGGCGCGGGTGCGCGGCAAGCTCTGCGTCTCCGAGGAGGAATGGCTGAGCGAAACCGAAGTGCACACCGAGGGCGGCCGCAAGGCCAGCGTCGCGGTGTCACTGCCGCAGACGGGTGGCTGGGGCTTTGTAGCGGACCGCTACGCCTACCTGGACCTGGAGATCGAGGTGCCCACGGGCCTGGCGCTGGACATCCGTGACAGCAGCGGTGACGTGGAAGTGCGCGGCACCGGGCCGGTCACCCTCCAGGACAGCAGCGGCGACATCGAGCTCGAGGACGTGGAGGGCGGCGCCGTGCTGAAGGACTCCTCCGGCGACATCGAACTGCAGCGCATCGTCGGCGACGTTACCGTGCGCCAGGACAGCTCTGGCGATATCTACGGCAAGGACATCGAGGGCTCGGTGCTGATCGAACACGACAGCTCCGGCGACATCCGCTTCGAACAGGTCAGCGGCGACTACGTGGTGCAGCATGACTCTTCCGGCGATATCGTCGCCAAAACCATTGGCGGGGATTTCCGCGTGTTGCGTGACGGCAGTGGCGAGGTGCGGCATTCCGACGTCGCAGGCGAGGTGGAGGTTCCCGAGTAGGAGCGCGCCTTGCGCGCGAAATGGTTTTTAATCGGCCGCAAGGTGGCCTCCTACAGGCAGGTGATGGCGCGGTCGGCGCCGCGCTTGCAGAATTCCGGCCAGCCGGCCTGGTCCCAGTAGGCGGGCAGGCCGTAGGTCTCGAGCAGGGCGGGGAAGCCGGGGTGAGCCCGTAAGCCCTGGTAAGCCGGCAGGAACCAGTCGTCGTTGGTCAAGGTGGCCTCGCCGGCGGCCAACTCACCGTAATTCGCGATCACCGCGTCGACCTCACCGAGGTACAGCAACACGATCCTCGGCAGGTTCAACTGGGCATAGACGATCCGGAGCGCCGACCGCTCCTCCGTCAGCAGCGCGATCACCGCGGCCACCGCGGACGGGTCGTCGGGGTGGTCGAGCGCGTCGAGAAGCATGCTCCGGCTCTCGCTGGCGATCGGTGCACGGGAGATCAGCGTGCGCAGCCCGGGCCCGTCGTCCTCGCCGGCCAGGGCCGCAGCCAGGCTCTCGATCAGCCATTCGGCGCCGCCGCGCGCGATGGTTTGCTCGAGCACCGTGATGGCTTCGTCGGCACGCCCCGCGGCGATCAGAGCCACCGTGTAGACCTCGACCAGCGGCACCAGGAAAGGATCGGCCGCGTAGCCGCGGCTCGTGACCTCCAGCAGCTTTTCCATCCGCCCGGTGCGGGCCAGGAACTCACCGTAGTCTTCCGCGAGTTGGGCCGAGTCCGGGTCGAGCGTCATGGCGCGCTCGAACGCCGCGGCCGCCTGTTCCCAGCGCTGGGTATCGCGCTGCACCGCGCCCAGCGCAGTCAGGGCATCGACGTTGTCGGGGTCGAGTTCCAGCGCCCGCAGGGCATAGCGCTCGGCGGGTCCGTGGTCGTCCAGTACGTCGGCGGTGATGGCCAGCGCCGCCCAGGCGGGGGCGTAATCGGCATGCGCCGCGGTCACGGACTCGAACAGCCGCCGCGCCTCGGCCAGATCCTCATCGCTGCGCGCGCGCAAATGGGCGCGCCCGCGCAGGTAATCGTCGTAGGCCTGCACGCTGATGCGGAGCGTGTCCGGCACCGGCGCTTTCGCCGCCAGCCGCTCGGTCAGCACCCCGGCGATGGCGGCGGCGATCTCTTCCTGGATCGCGAACACGTTGACCCGCTGCCGGTCGAAGGTTTCGGACCACAGGTGAAAGCCGTCCTTCACCTGGATCAGCTGGGCAGTGATGCGCAGTTGCTCGCCGTCGGAGCGCACGCTGCCCTCGACCACGTGGGTCACACCCAACTGTTCGCCGATGGCGCGAATGTCCTGCTCGCGGCCCTTGAAGGCGAACACCGAGGTGCGCGCCGCGACCTTTACGCCGGGCACCCGCACCAGCGCGTTGATGATCTCCTCGGTGATGCCGTCGCTGAAGTACTCCTGCCCGGCATCGGCGCTCATGTTGACGAAGGGCAGCACGGCGACGGAGGGCTCGGCCGGCGGCGGGCAGCGGAACGGCGGCGCCGCCGGCGGCGGGCGCTGCACGCCCTCGCGCTCGAGGATGGCCATCAGGCCGGGGTAGGGGCGCGGGTCGAACTTGGTGTAGCCCAGGAAAGAGGCCAGCTGGAACGGCACGCCGGACTGCTCCAGCGGCCGCAGGACCTCGACCTCATTGCGCGTGTCGCCGAGCATGTTGTAGATCAGCCAGCGGACCGACAAATCGTCGTCACGCGTTTCGGCCAGCCCCTCCAGGTTGCGTTCGGCCGCCGCCCGGTCGCCGGCCGCGCAGGCCTCGCGGGCGCGCACCAGTGCGTCGCCGCCCGGCACCAGCGCTTCGTACCGGGCCGCCAGCTCGCTGGCCTCGCGGAAGCGCCCGGCCCACATCAGGGTGCGATGCACCTGGTACAGGATCGCGCTCGAATTGGGCCAGCGCGCCAGGAAGCCCAGGCTGACGTCGGCGGCCTCGGAAGGGTCGATCACCCGGTACGCCTCGTTGGCGTAGTAATTGGCCGCGTTGACGTCCGCATCGCCCCGGGCTTTCCAATACGCCAGGACCTCGCGGAACGGCTCGCGCTCCGCCAGCATGCCGAGCAGGCCGGCATACTCGAAACGCGCCGGTTCGTCGTTGGGGCGCAGCTCGAGGTACTGCTCGAACAGCCGCCGCGCTTCGCGCAGGCGCAGGTCCACCATCGCCCGGTCGGCCATGCTGCGGATACGGTCGGCTTCGCTGCGCGCGCTGTCGATGGCCTGGCCGATCCGGGTGTTGTACTCGCGCAGCATCTGCAGCGGCTCGAGCTCGGAGGTGCCCGAGTCGGTGCGCGAGGGCGTCAGCTGGACCTTCCAGTACGTGGCGGCCTGCACGTGCGCATCGAAAAACTCCGGGTCGAGCGCCCGCGCCCGCTCGAAATGCTCGTAGGCCTGCTTGAAGGACGCCGTCTGCCGTGATGGATCGGGCAGCGTGAGCCCATCGGCCTGCACCTGCAGGCCGCGCAGGTACTCCTGGTAGGCTTCCACCGAGTCGGTGCCCGCCTGCGCCATCTGCGCCAGAGCCGCCGGGTCCATGCTGGTCTCCAGCGCGGTGGCGATGTTGCGCGCCAGGTCCTCCTGGATGCCGATCATGTCCGCCACGTCGCGATCGTAGTTCTGCGACCACAGGTGGAAGCCGTCGCTGGCGCGGATCAGCTGCGCCGTCACCCGGATGCGATCGGCGGAACTGCGCACGGAGCCTTCCAGGACATGGTCGACGCCCAATTCCTCGGCGATCGCGGAAATGGACTTGTCGGAGTCCTTGTAGGCAAAGGAAGAAGTGCGCGCCGCCACCCA
>DATHRJ010000347.1:0-11258 GCA_035465455.1 Lysobacter sp. | reverse complement strand
CGACCGCGCTGGACCGGATGCTGGCGGCGCTGGTGCCGCTGGTGACCGTGGTGCTGGCGGTGATCGTCGGCATCGTGATCATGGCCATCCTGTTGCCGATGTACGGCCTGATGGACGTGATCGGCTGATTTCCTTCCCACCCATCTGGAAACCTCAATGCGAATTTCCCGTTCGATCACCCGTTCCCCGTCCGCCCGCCTGCAAGGTGGCATGAGCCTGATCGAGATCATCAGCGTGATCGTGCTGATCGGAGCGGTGCTCACCTTCGTCGGCACGCGCGTGCTGGGCGGCGCCGACCGCGCCAAGGCCAACCTGGCGAAATCGCAGGTGACCACGCTGGCGCAGAAGGTCGAATCGTTCCAGATGGACACCGGGCGGCTGCCCGCCACGCTCGATGAACTGGTCACCGAGCCCGGCAACGCGCCCGGTTGGCTCGGCCCCTACGCCAAGGCGCCGGAATTGAACGATCCCTGGGGCCACCCGGTCGTCTACCTCACCCCGGGTGAAACCGGCTCGTTCGACCTGGTGATCCTGGGCAAGGACGGGCAGGTTGGTGGCAGCAGCGTCGATGCGGACATCCACTACGAGTGACCGCCAGCCGACGCACGCTGCCTGCTTCGGTGCCTTCCCGGCGCGTGGCGGCGGCAAGCGTGCCGTGCGTGCGACCCAACGGGCGGAGTCCTCGCTGAGGTTTGCCGATGCGTCGGTCGTGATCGGCCGGCGCAGGCCGGCGGGTATCGGCGGTCGCCATCGTGGCGCGTCGTTACTGGAAATGCTGCTGGTGATCGCGCTGATCGCCGCGGCGAGCCTGCTGGCAGCGGCGGCATTCACCGGCGGGTTCAAGGGCATGCAGCTGCGTTCGACCGCGAAAGAAGTCGCGGCGCAGGTGCGCTATACCCGCACCCAGGCGATCGCCAGCGGACAGCCGCAGCGTTTCGTGATCGATCCGCAGGCACGCACGTGGCAGGCGCCAAACGGGCGCAACGGCGAGATCCCGCCGTCGCTGGGAGTGGTGTTCACCGGTGCACGCGAGGTGCGGCCGTCGGAAGACGAAGGCGCGATCATGTTCTTCGCCGATGGCGCCGCGACCGGTGGCCGCATCCGCCTGACCCTCGAACGCGCGGCGTGGGATATCGATGTCGCCTGGTTGACCGGCGAGGTCCGGCTGCGCCGCAGCGGAGCGGACACACCGTGACCGGCCCGGGCAATCAGGTGTCGCGCAGCAGGTTCGACCTGCGGCCAGCCGCGCGCGCACTCGCGGCGCCATCCCGACGGCGGCAACGCGGCTACACCCTGGTCGAGGTCATCGTCGCCTTCGCGCTGCTCGCGATGGCGCTGACCCTGCTGTTGGGCACGCTGTCGGGCGCGGTGCGGCAGGTGCGCTGGTCCGGCGATGCCGGCAATGCCGCGCTGCACGCGCAGTCATTGCTCGACACGGTCGGGTTCGGCGCGCCGCTGGAGCCTGGCCAAAGTGATGGACAGTTCGAGGGTGGGCGCTACCGCTGGTCGCTGGCGATTGCCCCGTGGGACGAACCGCTGCCGCCCAACGTGCCGCGAACGCCTGCCGCGAGCCGTTTGTACGAGGTCGCTCTGTCGGTGCAGTGGGGCAGCGGCGGGCCGCGCGAGCGCCTGGAACTGCGCAGCCTGCGCCTGGTGCCGCCCCAGGCCGAGACCATCCGCCCATGAGCGCCGGTGCCGGGCCGCAGGCGGCGGCGGTGCGCGAGCGCGCACGAAGAGCGAAGCCGCACCGCGGCATGCGCGCCATCGTTGGATTCACCCTGGTCGAGGTGCTGCTGGCCACCGTGCTGCTGGCCGCCGGCCTGGCACTGGCGTTTGCGACGTTGTCGGCGGCAACCCAGGCCGCGCGCCGTGGCGAGGCGATGGCGCAGCGAAGCGAACGCATGCGCGCGGTCGAAGGCTTCCTGCGCAGGCGGCTCGCCGCGGCGCGGCCGGTGTCCTTCGCGCTGGACGAGAGCACCCTGCTGCCGAGCCGGTTCGTCGGCGAGCCGGACCGGATGCGCTTCGTCGCCGACCTGCCGGACTACCTTGGACAGGGCGGTCCCTACCTGCACGACGTTCGCGTCGACGAGTCGGGTGCTGGCGTACGCATCGTGCTCGCGCTGCAGATCGTGCTGGCGGGCCGGACCATCGAGGATCCCCGGCCGCGGGCACCCGAGTTGCTGGCCGACGGCCTGCGCTCGGCCCGGTTCCGTTATCGCGCGCTCGACGCCGACGGCGCGCTGGACGAGTGGCAGGATCGCTGGACCCGGATCGAGCAATTGCCGCTGCTGGTCGAGGTGACCCTGACCGATGCCGACGGCCGTAACTGGCCACCGCTGGTGGTGGCGTTGCCGCTGGCCATCGCCACCGCGGCGGGCGGGGCGCAACCGTGATGCCCCGCCTGCGATCGCATGCACCGACCGCGCGCACCGCGCCGGCTTCGCGTACACGCGGCGCGGCATTGCTGCTGGTGCTGTGGCTGATCGCGCTGCTGACCGCGCTGGTCGGGGCGTTCGCGCTCAGCGCGCAGATCGAAGGTCTGCAGGGACGCGTGCTGGTGCGCGGGCTGGCAGCAAGCAACGCCGCGCGCGCCGGCATGGAATACGCCATGACCCGGGTCGAGCTGGACGATCCCCGCCGGCAGTGGCTGCCCGATGGCCGGCCGCATGCCTGGCGCTACGCGGGCGCCCAGGTCGAGGTGCGGATCACCGACGAGAACGGCAAGGTCGACCTCAACCAGGCGCCGATGCCGCTGCTGACCGCGCTGCTGCGCGCACTGGGCGTGGAGCAGATGGAGGCCGGACGGCTGGCCGCTGCGATCGTCGACTGGCGCGACCCGGACTCGTTGAAACAGCCGTCCGGCGGTGCCGAAGATGCGGACTACGCGTCAGCCGATCGTCCTTACGGCGCGAAGGACGATCAGTTCGAGAGCATTGCCGAACTGGAGCAGGTGCTCGGCTTCACCCCGGAGCTGTATGCGCGCATCCATCCGCTGATCACGGTGTACAGCGGCCGCCCGCAGCCCGATCCCGCGTTTGCCCCGGCAGAGGTGCTCGATGCATTGGGGATGGACGGTGCTGCGCTGGTGGAACGGCGGCGCACCGTCGACCCGGTGACGGGGCTGTCGCCGGATGCCGCGGGGCTGGCCAATCGTAGTGGCACGTATAGTATCCACAGCCGGGCGCAACTGGCCGATGGCCGCGAGTCGGGGTTGCGCGTCGTGGTCCGCGCGGGTGGCAACTCGGTTCCGGGAATGGCGTACACCGCGTTGCGTTGGGAAGAAGGAGTTTCAGCACAGTGAACGTGTCGGGCAACAGTCGCCTGGGCAACCGCCTAGGGCAGGTCGGGGCGCGGCTTGGGCCCGGTGCCGGTGGACTGCTGGCCTGGTGGGGACGCGCATTGCTGTCGTGGCTGTCGCCGCGCATGCGCCAGGCACTGGGATTCGATCGCGGGCGCATGCTGCTGCAGGCCGATGGCACGGAATTGCAGTTGCGGTTGCAGCGCGGCGAGTACGTGCGCGACCTCGGGCGGGTGCCGGTGCTGGCGGCTCCGGCGCCGGGGGAAGTGGCCGCCGCCGACCCGCTCGCGCTGTTGTTGACCCCGCGCGTGGCCGAGTTGCCGCGCTGGCTGGTGCTGCCAGCCGCGAGCGCCCTGCGTCGACGCCTGGCCTTGCCCCCGGCCGCGGCCGAGCGCCTGCGCGACGTGGTGGGTTTTGAAATCGACCGGCAGACGCCGTTCGCCGCCGATGCGGTGGCGTTCGATGCCCGCGTGCTGGGACGCCGCGAGAGCGATGGCCAGCTCGATGTCGAACTGATCGCGGTGCCGCGTGGGGTGATGGAGCCGCAACTGGCCGCGCTCGGTGCGTTGGCGGCGACCCTGGCCGGCGTCGACGTGGCGGCGTCCGACGGTGCCCCGCTCGGGGTCAACCTGCTGCCGCCGTTGCAGCGCAGCCGCCACCGGGATGCCTGGCGGCTGTGGAACATCGCCCTGGTGGCGCTTTCGCTGCTGCTGGTCGCCGCGCTGCTGTGGCAATTGCTGGCCAACCGGCGCGCCGCCGCGGCGGAGTTCGAGCAGGCTATCCGCGCGCAGGCCGACGCCGGGCGCCGGGCGGCCGCGCAACGCCAGCAGCTGATCAACCTGATCGAGGGCCAGGCGTTCCTGGACGAGGCGCGCGCATCGCGCCCGACCACGATCGAGATCATCGACGAGCTCAGCCGGCGCTTGCCCGACGGCACCTACCTGGAAAAACTTTCGGTCGAGGACCGCCAGTTGATGCTGATCGGCCTCAGCAACGAAGCCGCCGCACTGGTCGGCCGGCTGCAGGGCGCCACCCTGTGGCAGAAGCCGGCACTCGCCGGCGCGCTGCAACCCGATCCGGCCAGTGGTCGCGACCGCTTCACCATCACCGCCGCGCTCGCTCCCGCCGCTCCCGCGGCTGCCGCGCCGGGCGCACCGAGCCCACCGAGCCCACCTGTTGAAGGATCGCCCCGTGGCGCCCGTGTCGATCGCTGAGCGCGACCGCTGGCTCGCCCTCGGCCTGCTGCTGGCGGTGCTGGCGCTGGCATACGCCGTGCTCGTTCATCCATGGTGGACCGTGCCGATGCGCGCGGCCAACGCCAACATCGAGGCGTTGCAGCAGCGTGAGTTGCGGCTGCGCATGCAGCTGCAGCAGGCGCCGCAGGTCGCGCAGCGGCTCGAGCAGGTGCGCATGCAGCAGGGGACCGGCGCGGGCTTCATCGTCGAACCCAACGCCGAACTTGCCACCGCCAGCCTGATCCAGCGCCTGGAAACCGCGGTCGTGCAGGCCAGCCCCGGCAACCGCAGTTGCGCCATCCAGAACCGCTCGCCGTTGCAGTCCGACACCCGCGAGCGCTACGTGCGCGTGGTGGTGCAGGTGCGGCTGCGCTGCGGCACCCCCGAGCTGGCAGCGGTGCTGCATTCGCTGGAAAGCGGGGAGCCGCGGTTGTTCGTGGGCAACCTCAACATCCTCGCCAACCGCATGTACTTCTCGCCCGGCACCGAAGCCCCGGCCAGTGGCGGTGGCCTGGATGTCTCGTTCGATCTCTACGGGTACCTCAGCCCTTCCGTTGGAGTGACCGGTGCGAATTGACGACGCCGGCCCGCGCACCTGGCTGCTGGCTGGCGTGGCCGGCTGGGCATTGGCGGCATGGCTGCTGGCGCTCGCGGGCATGGGCGGTCGGGTAGAACCGCTGCCACCGGACCCGAGCCTGCTGCAGCCGTTGCCACAGGTGCGAACCACCGCGGCACCACGACTGGGCGGCGTGGGCGAGTACAGCGAGATTGCCAACCGGCCGTTGTTCACCACCAACCGCCGGCCGCAGGCCTTCTTTCTGCAGGGCCAGGGCGATGCCGCGGAAAGCCGCGCCTTCGATTACGTCCTGACCGGCGTGCTGATCACGCCCAACCTCCGGATGGCGACCATCCAGCCGCCCGATGGCAGCGAAACGCTGCGGATCCGCGTGGGCGAGGCACCCGAGCCGCAGCCGAACTGGCGGCTGGTGGTACTCAACGAGCGCAACGCGGTGTTCGAGGGACCCGACGGTCGTCGCACGCTCACCCTGCGCGTGTTCGACGGCATCGGCGGCACCGCGCCGACCGCGGTTTCCGGGCAGCGCCCGGATCAGGCAACCAGCAGCCAGCAGCCCGTCCAGCGCACCGAACCGGAGCAAAACGGCGAAGAAGTCGCGGCCCCGTCGCCGGCGACGGCGCCCAGCCCGCAGCCACCGGCGCGTTCGGCTCAGCCGACAATGCCGGTGCAGGGGCCGGCGACGCAGCCGATGACCGATCAGGCGCAGATGGAAGCCATCCGTCGCCGCATCCAGGAACGCCGCCAGCAACTGCGTGGCGACTCCCCAACCAAACCACCGGCCAAGAGCCCGTAGGGTGTACCGCATGAACCAGCCTCCTCAGTTGCGCCAATCTTCCAGCCCGGTCCTGCCCAGGACCGCTTGCGCGCGTTCCCGCCCCGCATGGCGGATGTCGGCACGCAGCGTTGCCCTGGGGCTGGTGGTGGCGATCCTGGCCGGCTGCGCCAGCACGCCCGTGCCGGACATCCGCCGCGCCGGCAGCTACAGCCCGGCGGCCCAGGCCGGCACCGGCACCGGCGTCCAGACCGAGGCCCTGGCCGCGGAGGAGACCGGTCCGCGGCCGCAGATCCGCCGCGGCACCGGCCAGATGATCAATGCCCGCGCCGCCGCCGCACCAGCGCCGGATTTCGGCGGCAGCAGCGGGGCGGCGACATTCAACTTCGAAGGCGAATCACTGCATGCGGTGGTCAAGGCGATCCTCGGCGACATGCTCGGGCAGAACTACGTGATCGCGCCCGGCGTGCAGGGCACGGTGACGCTGGCGACGCCGAAGCCGGTCAGCTCCGCCGGCGCGCTGAGCCTGCTGGAGATGGTGCTGGCTTGGAACAACGCGCGCATGGTCTACAGCGGCGGCCGCTACAACATCGTCCCGTCCGACCAGGCCATCGCCGGCAACGTCGTCCCCGGTACCGGACCTGCGACCACGGCGCGCGGGTTCGAGGCGCGGACGGTGCCGCTGCGCTACATCTCCGCCAGCGAGATGCGCAAGGTGCTGGCGCCCTATGCGCGCGCCAACGCGATCGTCGGCATCGATTCGGCGCGCAACACGATCAGCATCGCCGGCACCGGGGCCGAGTTGCAGAACTACCTGCGCACGATCGAGATCTTCGACGTCGACTGGTTGTCGGGCATGTCGGTGGGCGTGTTCCCGCTGCAGTCGGGCCGGGCGACGCGGGTGGTGGCCGACCTGGAAAAGGTGTTCGGCGAGCAGAGCCAGTCGCCGGTTGCCGGCATGTTCCGCTTCATGCCGCTGGAAGGTGCCAACGCGGTCATGGTGATCACCCCGCAGGCGGAGTACCTGGACGACATCCAGGCATGGCTCGAGCGCATCGACGGCGCCGGCGACATCCCGCAGCTGTATTCGTACGACCTGAAGTACATCCGGGCCAAGGACCTCGCCGACACGCTTTCGGACGTGTTCGGCGGCGCGGCCGGCGGCGGCGGTAGCGGCAATGGCGGTGCCCCGACCCTGATGCCGGGCCTCGAGCCGGTGCAGATGAGCAGCGGCGAAAATGGCGGCACCGCACAACTCACCGGCGCCGGCTACGGCAACGGCAACGGCCGCGCCGGCGGCACCAACGGCGGCAGTGCCGGCGGCGGCGAGCTGTCGCTCGGCGCCGCCGAGGAAGGCGACGCCAGCGTGACCCTGCAGGTGAACGGCGACCGCGTCGGCGTGTCGGCGGTCGAGGAGACCAATGCGCTGCTGGTGCGGGCCACGCCGCGCGCGTGGAAGTCGATCAGGGACGTGATCGAGCGGCTCGACGTGATGCCGATGCAGGTGCATATCGAAGCGCAGGTGGTCGAAGTGCAGCTCAGCGGCGCCCTCGAATACGGCGTCAACTGGTTCTTCGAGCGCGCGGTGACCGATGCCGGATTGCCCAGTGCGGTCGGCCGCGACACCTGGAGCACGCTCGCCGGCAGCGTCCTGTCGGCCAGCGGCGACCCCGCCGGGCTGGCGTGGACGTTCCTCGGCCGCAACGCGGCGGCGGTGATCAGCGCGCTCGACCAGGTGACGGACCTGCAACTGCTGCAGACGCCATCGGTGGTGGTGCGCAACAACGCCGAGGCGACGTTCAACGTCGGCAGCAACATCCCGATTTCGTCGGTGACGGTCAACCCGGGACTCGGCGGCGAAACCAGCTACAGCCAGGTGCAGTACCTGGAAACCGGCACGATCCTGCGCGTGCGGCCGCGGATCACCCGCGACGGCACCGTGTTCCTGGACATCGTGCAGGAAGTCAGCAGCCCCGGCAGCATTCCCGACCGCAACGGCAACGTGCGCATCGACACGCGCAAGCTCAAGACCGAGGCGGCGATCCAGAGCGGCGACACGGTGATGCTGGCCGGACTGATCAGCGACGGCGTCACCCGCGGCGCATCGGGCTTCCCCGGGCTGAGCCGGATCCCGGTGATCGGTGGCCTGTTCGGAACCCAGACCTCGCGCACCGAGCGCAACGAAGTGATCATCCTGCTGACCCCGACGATCATTCGTGACCCGCAGGATGCGCGCGACCTCACCGACGAGTACGGACGCCGATTCCGCGCGATGCAGCCGCTGCAATCACGGAATTGACTGCCAGGGCGGCAGCAACGGGAGCGATCACGGGCGTCGATGCCCCGATCGTGGTCGTGCCGGTGGGTGCCGACGACGCGGCGCTGGACGCGTGCCTGGCCGCGCTCGAATCCTCCACCCCGGCAGGTACCCGGGTGTGGCTGGCCGATGACGCCCAGGCCGGTCCGCGCGGGTACGCGATCATCGAGCACTGGCTGGCGAACACCGCGCTCAGGGCCGATTACACCCGGCGCCAACGCAGCATCGGCGAGGTGGCGCACCTGCACGAGGTGCTGGGTGCCTGCGGTGAAGTCGACGTCGTGGTGCTAGCGGCCGATGCGCAACCGCTGCCGGGCTGGCTCGGGCAACTGGCCAGCTGCCTGCATGGCGATGGTGCGATCGCGACGGCCACGCCCTGGTGCAACGCCGGCGAAGCGGCGGCATGGCCGCGCATCGGCGAGATCAATCCGCCGCCGCCGGATCCGGAACGGCTCGCGCGCGCGGCCACGCGGATGCCGGCCACCCGGCCGGAACTTCCGGCCGCGGTCGGCCACGCGGTGCTGCTGCGTGCCCATGCGCACCGGTGCGCCGGTGGCCTCGACCTCGCCAGTTATGGCTCCTGGTATGCGGCATTGATCGACCTGTCGCTGCGGCTGTCGGGTCTGGGCTGGCGCAACGTGTTGTGTGAAAGCGCGTACGTGGTGCGGGCAGGCGAGGGCGGCCCCGGCGACGGCGACATGGACCGTATCGGCGTGCGCTGGCCAGGCTGGCACGCCCGGTTGGCGAACTTCCTGATGCACGATCCGCTGCGCCTGGCGCGTGGCCAGCTGGTGTCGCTGCTGGAGAGCGTCGAACCACTGCCGCCGCAGGCCGATCTGTTTCCGGATAGCGCGGTGGCAGTGACGCCGGAAGAGCGGCACGCAAGGCCGCGTGATCGCGCCACGCCGGTGCCCGCGTCCGCCGAACTGACCGGCGCCGACGAATCCATCACATGAGCACCGGCAACCGAGGGCATGCAGACGTGACGCAGGTCGCCGACGTGCGCGTGGTCGTGGTCAGCCACCAGAGCGAGGCCACCCTCGATGATTGCCTGCAGCGCCTGCGGGCGGCCGAGGGTGTCGTTGCGATACGGGTCGTCGACAACGCCTCCAGCGACGGCAGCCTGCAGGTCGTCCAGCGCCATGCCATGGCGGATGCGCGCGTCCGGTTCGTCGCCAACCCCGACAATCCCGGGTTCGCGGTCGCCTGCAACCAGGGCGCGCGTGAGGACAGCGGCACCGGAAACTGGCTCGCGTTCGTCAATCCCGATTGCCTGGTCGAGCGCGACTCGCTGGCGCGGCTGCGCGCGCTGGCCGCGCAGCACGATGGCGATGTCGTGCTTGGCGCCGATCTTGTCGACGAGGACGGCATCCGCGATCCCGCCGCGCGCCGTCGCCACCCCGATTTCGCCGCGATGCTGACGGGGGCATGGCGGGCCTCCGGCGCGAGCAGCATGGCCATCGATCCCGACGATGCGCTCGCACTGCAACCGGTCGAGGCGATCTCCGGGGCGCTGATGCTCATGCCACAGACCCTGTTCGAGCGCCTGGGCGGGTTTGACGAGGGCTACCGGCTGCACGCGGAGGATCTCGACCTGTGCCGTCGCGCCGAACAGGCCGGGGCCACGATCGCGGTGGCCAACCAGGTGCGCGTGGTCCACGTGCGCGGGGTGTCGAGCCGCGCGCGGCCGCTGTTCGTGGAGTGGTACAAGCACCGCGGCCTGTGGCGCTACTTCCGCAGGTTCGAGGCGAGCTCGCGCGGTCCGCTGGTGCGCGCACTGGTGTTCACCGCCATCTGGCTGCGGTTCCCGTTGGTGCTGGTGCGCCGGCTGCTGGTCGCAAACGCCTGAATGTCACGGCCGGACGTGGGCGACGCCCTCAGGGTCCGAAGCGGAGTTTCAGCTGCAGCCCCAGCGTGTTCGGGGTGATGTCGCTGACCTCGGGCAGGAAGATCAGGTTCACTCCGGCGCGCCGGCCCTCGATCTTCGCGATCAGGCCGGCCGCCGGTGCAATGCCGCCGTCGTTGTAGCCGGGGTAGCCGGTGACCGCGCCGACCATGCCGCCAACGCGGACGAAGCGGCCCAGTTGCAGTGGCGTGTAGTGGTACAGCGCGTACAGCGAGTCTTCGTCGACCGAGTTCAGGAAGTAGCCCGCCGCTACCGCGTGGCGCGGTTGCCACTGCACCTCCACGCCGACGCCGGGGTTGAACTCGTTGAAGCTCTCGCCGGGGGCGAGGAAGTCGTCCTCACCGCCAAAATGGGTCGAGCCGAGGTTGAGGTTGCCCCACCACTGCGGCGCAGCAGCGGTCTGGGCATGGGCCACGTTGCAGGCGCCCATCAGGGCCAGCGGCAGGACGATCGATCGGATCAGGGTAGGCATCGAGTGGACGATTCGTGTTCAGGCATTTCAGCCTACGGCACGCGCCCGTCCGTGCATTCACGTGCCCTGCGCATCGCTTAACCATCAACGATGGCGGTTGATCTCGTCGCGCAGCGAACGCGCCGCGGCCGCGGCGGCGTCAGTGAAATCGTCGCCACCGGACGCATACAGGATCGCGCGCGAGCTGCTGACGATCAGCCCGCTGCCGTCGGCGCTCCTGGCATTGCCCACCACCGCGGCGACATCGCCGCCCTGCGCGCCGACGCCGGGCACCAGCAGCGGCATGTCGCCGACGATCGTGCGCACCTCGCGCAGCTGGTTCGGCCAGGTGGCGCCGACCACGAGCGCGCAGTTGCCGTGCCCGTTCCAGTCGCGCGCGACGGTTTCGGCGACCTGCTGGTACAGCGGCCGGCTGCCGCCGTCGGCGTCGCGCACCTGCAGGTCCTGCAGATCGGCGGCACCGGGGTTGGAGGTGCGGCACAGGATCACCACGCCACGGTCGGCGCGGTCGAGGAATGGCTGCAGCGAATCGCGGCCCAGGTAGGGATTGACCGTCACCGCGTCGGCCGCATAGCGCTCGAATGCCTCGCTGGCGTAATGCCGCGCAGTGCTGCCGATGTCGCCGCGCTTGCTGTCCAGGATCACCGGAATCTGCGGGTGCCGGGCGTGGATGTGTGCGAT
>DATHRJ010000346.1:0-4572 GCA_035465455.1 Lysobacter sp. | reverse complement strand
AACTGCGGGTCGGTCCCCGAAGTGCTCCAGGACCATCTCACCGGTCGAATCGTGGCGTCCGAAGACGAAGCGGTGACAGCGGTCGCGCAGGTGCTCGCGCTTGACCGGCGTGCCATCCGCAAGGAGTTCCAGCGGCGCTTTTCCGCCTCGGCAATGGCGCAGCGCTATGTCGAGTTGTACTGGCGGCTGCTGGCCGGCAGTGGATCACGCACACGCATGCAGGCCTGATCGTGGAATCGACCGCGACCATCGCGCTCTACGACCAGCAGGTACTCAAGGATGGGGACACGTTCCTGGTGTCCAATCGCTATGGCGATATCGATGAAGGCAGCCATGGCCTGTTCCACCATGACACCCGCCTGCTGTCGATTTACCGGCTGCGCCTCGGAGACACCTGGCCGGCGCTGCTGAGCGCCGCGGTAACCGAGGACAATGTCTTCTTCGTTGCCCACCTCACCAACCGCAAGCTGCCGCCGCTTGGCGGCCAGTCCGCGCAGAAGGGGCTGGTGCATATCTGCCGCTCACGATTCCTGTGCCACGAACGCATGTTCGAACGGATCAGCTGCAGGAACTATGGCAGTACGACCATCGCGGTGCCCCTGCGCATCGAGCTTGGCGCGGATTTTCGCGACATGTTCGAGGTCCGCGGCAACGTGCGGCCGGCGCGGGGGGAGATGCGCGCCCCCGAACAGCGCGCCGACGGCCTGGTGTTCCGCTACATCGGCCTGGACCAGGTGATGCGCTCATCGGTGGTGGAGTTCTCGCGCGCGCCGCAGGTCCGCAACGACGGCGCGCTGGATTTTCCGCTCGAGCTGGAGCCCGGCGGGCTGGACGAGCTGTACATCGAGATCGGCGAGACCGGGTTCGGGGCGCCGTCGCGGGCCCGCCATCGCAGTGCAGCCGCGCACGCGCGCCGGCGAATGCGCAAGAGCAAGCGGCGGGGCGCGCGGGTGGTCAGCAACGGACCCTTGTTCAATGACTGGATGGAGCGATCGCGAGCGGATCTTGCGCTGCTGACCAGCGAGCTTGCCACCGGTCCGTACCCCTATGCCGGAATACCCTGGTTTTCCACCCCGTTCGGGCGCGACGCGGTGGTGACCGCACTGCAGACACTGTGGCTGAATCCCGGACTGGCGCGCGGCGTGCTGAGCTTCCTGGCCCGGCACCAGGCGCAGGAGGAGTCGTCGTTCCTCGACTCCGCGCCGGGCAAGATCATGCACGAGACCCGCAAGGGCGAGATGTCCGCGACTCGCGAGCTGCCGTTCGGACTCTATTACGGTGGCGTCGACACCACCCCGCTGTTCGTGTTGCTGGCCGGGGCCTATGCCCGGCGCACCGGCGACCTGGGCTTCATCGCCGAACTGTGGCCCGCGCTGCTGGCGGCCACGGCGTGGATCGAGCGCGTCTGCGATGCCAACCCGATGGGTTTGCTCGACTACGAGCGCGGCCAGAGCAGCGGCTTGTCCAACCAGGGCTGGAAGGACAGCGAGGACTCGGTGTTTCACGCCGATGGACGTTTCCCCGAGGGACCGATCGCGCTGGTCGAGGTGCAGGGTTACGCATTTGCCGCGTTCCGGGCCATGGCCCGGTTCGCCCGGCGGCGCAATGACGAGGCCGCGGCCGAGCACTGGGAAGCACGCGCCGAAACCCTGCGTGCGACGGTGGAGCAACGCTTCTGGATGCCGCAGCACGGCTATTACGGCATCGCCCTCGATGGCGAGGGTGCTTTGTGCCAGGTGCGCGCCAGCAACCCCGGACACCTGCTGTACGTCGGACTGGTCAGCCAGACGCGGGCGGCGCAGGTCGCAAACCAGTTGCTTGGCGCCGCGTTCCACACCGGCTGGGGCGTGCGCACGCTGGCAAAGGGCGAGGCGCACTACAACCCGATGTCGTACCACAATGGTTCGGTGTGGCCGCACGACAGCGCGCTGTGCGCCGCCGGTATCGCCCGCTATGGCGACCGCGCGGGTGTCGAGCGGCTGTTGCGCGGCGCGTTCGAGGCGGCGGTGCATTTCGACATGCGACTGCCCGAACTCTTCTGCGGCTTCAGGCGGGGCGCCGGCTCGTCGCCCATCGCCTACCCGGTGGCATGCCTGCCGCAGGCCTGGGCGGCAGGGTCGCCTTTCATGCTGCTGCAGTCCTGCCTGGGGGTGGACGTGGACGGCTGGCGCGGCGAAGTCAACGTCAACCACCCGCGGCTGCCGCGCGGCATCGACGAGGTGCACCTGCACGATTTCGAGATCCGTGGTCAGAAAGTCGACCTGGTGTTCCGACGCGTCGGCAGCCGGGTAGGGGTGTTCACCGACAGCCGCAGGGGCCCGGAGGTGCCGGTCACCTTGCGCGATTGAAATGCACAGCGCCGCGGGGCCATCCCGGTGGCGCATGACCTCGGTCAAGGCCTCGCCGTGTGCCTCGTGGAATCCTGATGCCCCTGCCAACCGACGTGGGTCGATTGGCCCCTATCAGGAGCTTGCCATGTTGTTCGACGTAGAAGACATCACCTGCGACAAGTGCGGCGATTCGATCGAGCGGGCAATCCTGTCCCGGGATCCCACTGCCACCGTCACCGTCCAGCTGGTCGACAAGCGCGTGCGCGTGGAAGGATTGTTGACCGCGCAGCAGACGCTGGAGGCACTGGCTGAGGCGGGGTATCCGGCTTCCAGCGCCGCGCCCCATAGCGGCGAGGGCAGCGAGTGCTGTGGAGGCTGCTCCTGACGGGCAGAAGTCGATGAACGCTCCGGCTGGTGCCGGGCGGATCGCAGGCCGGCGGCGCCCGCACCCCGCGGGTTCCTCGTCCGGCAGGGCAGGGTCGATGTGCCCCAGCCGTTAGAATGGGGTTCCCAAGTCATCAGCCCCTTCCCGTGAGCGAAGCCGTCGACCCGTCCCGCAACCCTCAAACCGCATCGAACCTCGGCCCGCCGACGTCGATCCGTCAGGAAGACCTGATCCAGTCGGTCGCCGATGCGCTGCAGTACATCAGCTACTACCATCCGGTCGACTACATCCGCAGCCTCGCCAGCGCGCATGAGCGCGAGGAGAGTCCGGCGGCGCGCGATGCGATCGCGCAGATCCTGATCAACTCGCGCATGTGCGCCGAAGGCCACCGGCCGATCTGCCAGGACACCGGCATCGTCACGGTATTCCTGCAGATCGGCATGGACGTGCGCTGGGACGACGCGACCATGGGCGTGGAGGACATGGTCAACGAGGGCGTCCGCCGCGCCTACAACCACCCCGACAACAAGCTGCGTGCCTCGGTGCTTGCCGACCCCGCCGGCCAGCGCCGCAACACCGGCGACAACACCCCCGGCGTGGTCAACACGAAGGTCGTGCCGGGCAACACGGTGGACGTGATCGTCGCGGCCAAGGGTGGCGGCTCTGAGGCCAAGTCGAAGTTCGCGATGCTCAATCCGTCCGACTCGATCGTCGACTGGGTGCTCAGGACCGTGCCGACCATGGGCGCCGGCTGGTGTCCGCCGGGGATGCTGGGCATCGGCATCGGCGGGACCGCGGAGAAGGCGATGCTGCTGGCCAAGGAAGCGCTGATGGAGCCGATCGACATCACCGACCTGCAGGCGCGCGGCGCCAGCACCCGCGCGGAGGAATTGCGCCTGGAACTGTACGACAAGGTCAACGCGCTCGGCATCGGCGCGCAGGGGCTGGGCGGCCTCACCACCGTGCTCGACATCAAGGTCAAGGATTTCCCGACCCACGCGGCCAACCTGCCGGTGGCGCTGATTCCCAATTGCGCCGCGACGCGCCACGCGCACTTCGTGCTCGATGGCAGCGGGCCGGTGATGCTCGATCCGCCGTCGCTGGCCGACTGGCCGCAGCTGACCTACGACAGTTCCAAGGGGCGTCGGGTCGATCTGGACACGGTGACCGCCAGCGACGTCGCCAACTGGAAGCCCGGGGAGGTGCTGCTGCTCAACGGCAAGCTGCTGACCGGACGCGACGCCGCGCACAAGCGCATCGTCGGCATGCTGGACGCGGGCGAGCCGTTGCCGGTCGATTTCCGCGGCCGCTTCATCTATTACGTCGGCCCGGTCGATCCGGTGCGCGACGAGGTCGTCGGTCCGGCCGGCCCGACCACCGCCACGCGCATGGACAAGTTCACCGAGCAGGTGCTCGGGGAGACCGGCCTGCTCGGCATGGTCGGCAAGGCCGAGCGCGGCCCGGCCGGGATCGATGCGATCCGCAAGCACAAGTCGGTGTACCTGATGGCGGTCGGCGGCGCGGCCTACCTGGTGTCCAAGGCGATCAAGGCCTCGCGCGTGGTCGGCTTCGCCGATCTCGGGATGGAGGCGATCTACGAATTCACGGTGCAGGACATGCCGGTCACCGTGGCGGTCGACAGCACCGGTGAATCGGTGCACCAGACCGGGCCGAGCGAATGGAAGGCAAGGATCGCCGACCGGCGTGGGGTGATCCCGCTGCTGGTGAAATAGGGCTATTCCTTCGGGGCAGGGTGCTGCAGCAGGTCCTCGCCTTCCTGGGCCGCACGCTCACGGGCGCCCTGGTCGTCCAGTTCGTGCTTTACCGACAGGTCCGGCTGAGCCTCCACCGGCGCCC
>DATHRJ010000345.1:0-6167 GCA_035465455.1 Lysobacter sp. | reverse complement strand
GCGCCGCCGCTGATCAAGGCATGGCTGCCGGGCTCGAAGCTGACCACCGCCAGTGCCGCGCACAGCTCTGCCAGGTGCGTTACCGAGCCACCATCGAGCCTGCCGCTCCATTCCTGGCCGTTGTGTCGCAGTCCGGCGCGGCGCACCCGCGCCAACTGGCCGGCTCCGGCGCTCTGCCCCTCCTGCCACTCGACGAAGACCTCCAGTGCGGTCGCCCCCGTGCGCACCAATCCGTCGCGCACACGCCCGCGAAAGCTGCGCCCGTACGCCATCAGGTGCAACGCCTCCAGCAGACTGGTCTTGCCCGCGCCGTTATCGCCGGTAATCAGATTCAGCCCCGGCGCCGGCTCAAGCACGGCCTCGGCAAAGCCGCGCAGGTTGCGTGCTTCCAGGCGGGTCACTTGCATCGGTCGGCCACCTCTTCAAAAGCACGCGCCCGGACATGCCGGGCGCGTTGGTGTTTCACGTGGAACATCACGGCGAACGCCGTGTCGCGGTCACAACCGCAGGGGCATCACCACGTGGCGGCAGCGGTCGTTGGCCGCTTCGCGCAGCAGTGCCGAAGAGTTGGCATCGCGCAGCGCCAGCACCACCTGCTCGCCGCGCAGTGCGCTCAGCGCGTCCAGCAGGTAGTTGACGTTGAAGCCGACCGCCAGGTCATCGACCTTGGTATCGGCTTCGACCTCTTCCTGCGCCTCTTCCTGCTCGGGGTTGTGCGCGCTGATCTTGAGCTGGCCCGGGGACACCTCGATGCGCACGCCGCGGTACTTCTCGTTGGACAGGATCGCCGCACGTTGCAGCGAGGCCCGCAGCACTTCGCGGTCGATGTGGATTTCCTTGTCGGCGCCGATCGGGATCACCGCCTCGTAGTCGGGGAAACGCCCGTCGATGAGCTTGCTGGTGAACGTGACATCGTCGCGCTTGACCCGGATGTGGCCGCGACCCATTTCCAGCTCGAGTTCGCGGTCGCCGCCTTCGAGCAGGCGCTGCAGTTCGGTCACGCCCTTGCGCGGGACGATGATCTGGCGCTTGGCCTGCGCGCTGCCTTCGTAGCTGGCCTCGCACAGCGCGAGGCGATGGCCGTCTGTGGCCACGCAACGCAGGCTGGTCTCGCGCAGGTCGAACAGCAGCCCGTTGAGGTAGTAGCGCACGTCCTGCTGCGCCATCGCGAACGCGGTGCGCTCGATCAGTTCCTTGAGCGTCGACTCGCTGACCCGGACCCGTTCGGTCGCTTCCATCTCGTCGATCGAGGGGAAGTCGTTCGCCGGCAGGCTGGCCAGGGTGAAGCGCGAACGTCCCGCCTGCACCGTGACCTTGTCGCCGCTCTGGCTGATCGTGATCCGGCTGCCGTCGGGCAGGGCGCGCACGATCTCGAACAACTTGCGCGCCGGGATGGTGATCTCCCCGTCCTGGGCGTCCTCGACCGCGACCCGGGACACCATCTCCACTTCCAGGTCGGTACCGGTCAGCGACAACTGGCCGTCCTTGACCTGGGCGAGCAGGTTGGCCAGCACCGGCAAGGTCTGACGGCGCTCGACCACATTGACCACTTGGGCCAACGGCTTGAGAAACACTTCGCGTTGCAGGCTGAAACGCATGCGGACCGGCTCCCCTATCCAATACAAAAGAGTTGAATAAATCTAAAGCTTGGTGGTGATGGAGTCCCCGAAAATCCGGTAAAACCCACTCAAGTCGTTGATACCTAAAGCTTATTTCGAACTGAAACCCTACTGGAAACGCGCTTGCTGCGGTGGGGCAACCTGTGGGTAAGTTTTTGCCGTCTTGACCCGGACCGACTTATCCACCGTTTGTGCGCCACTTATACCGTCTTGCCAAAACACCCGATTGCGCCGGCTCCCCGTCTACTCGCTGAGCTTGCGGATCAGCTTGTCCCAATCCTCGTGCAGCTTGCCGTCGGTTTCCATCAACGTGCGGATCTGCCGGCAGGCGTGCAACACCGTGGTGTGGTCGCGCCCGGCAAACGCATCGCCGATTTCGGGCAGGCTGTGCTCGGTCAGCTCCTTGGTCAGCGCCATTGCCATCTGGCGCGGACGGGCGAGCGAGCGGGTCCGCCGTTTCGACAACAAGTCCTTGATCTGCAGGCCGTAGTAGTCTGCCACGGTCTTCTGGATGTTGGGGATGCCGATCGCCTGCTGCTGCGCCCGCAGGAGGTCGCGCAGGGTCTCCTGGGCGAACTCCGGGGTGATCGCCCGGCCAGTGAAGTTGGCGCGCGCGGTCAGGGTGTTGAGCGCGCCTTCCAGGTCGCGCACGTTGCTGCGCATCTTCTTGGCCAGCAGGTACGCGACCTCCTCGGGCAGCGCGACGCCGCGCTCGTGCGCCTTGGCCAGCACGATCTGGGCGCGGGTCTCGAAGTCGGGCGGCTCGATCGCCACGCTCAGGCCCCAGGCCAGGCGCGACTTCAGCCGCGGCTCCAGGCCCTCGACCTCGCGCGGGTAGCGGTCGCAGGTGAGGATGATCTGCTGCTTGCCGTCGAACAGCGCATTGAAGGTGTGGAAGAACTCCTCCTGGGTGCGGTCCTTGCCGGCGAAGAACTGGATGTCGTCGATCAGCAGCGCATCCACCTGCTGGAACTGGCGCTTGAAGCCGTCCATCGCCTTTTCCTGCAGCGCCTTCATCATCGCGCTGAAGAACTGATCCGAACGCAGGTACATCACCCGCGTGGACGGGTTCAGCCGCCGCATCTCGTTGCCCGCGGCGAACATCAGGTGGGTCTTGCCGAGGCCGGTGCCGCCATAGAGCAGCAGCGGGTTGTGCGCGCGTTCGCCGGGCTTGAGCGCCGCCTGCCACGCGGCTGCGCGCCCGAGCTGGTTGCTGCGGCCCTCGACGAAGTTGTCGAAGGTGTAATGATTGTCGAGCTGGCCGTGGAAGGCTCCGACGGCACCCGCGGCTGGCCCCGGGGCCGGCACCGGGCTGGCGCGGCCGAGAATTGGTTCGCCAATGGGCGCTGCGGGCGCGACGCGCGGCAGCGAGCCGACCTCGAGGCTGACCTCGTTGCTGCCGGCGAAGTAACCCAGCAGTTCGCGGATGCGCACCAGGTAGCGCTCGCGCACGTGTTCGATCACGAACGAGTTGGGGGCGTAGAGCACGGTGACGTCGTTGCGGCGCAGCGCCTGCAGCGGCTTGAGCCAGGTGTGGACGTCCTCGGCCGGCAGTTCGGCTTCAAGGCGTTCGAGGCAGCGGGGCCAGGCGTCCATAGTTTTCTTGTCGCAAAAGCGGCCTGGGCCGCGACGGCGGGCATCGCGTCGCGGGGTTGGGCAAGGGGTCGAAGAGCCTACCATTGCGACCCCCGGCTTGCATCCGTGGTGGCTTGGCTGCGGAGCGCGCGCAAGCCGACGAAACCTGCCGTCGCGCGCCGCGTCCACCTGGTGCGTGCCACCACCGCGTCCGCGGCCCGGCACGGTGCCTGTTGACCGCAACCGGGCGGTTGGCTAGACTTCGCGGTTCATTTCCGTCGTACTGCAGAGCCGCACCCATGGCCACCAAGCGCACTTACCAGCCCAGCAACCTCAAGCGCAAGCGCGACCACGGCTTCCGTGCGCGCATGGCGACGGCCGACGGCCGCAAGATCCTGGCGCGCCGCCGCGCCAAGGGTCGCAAGCGTCTCTGCGCCTAAGCGCAAGCCACCGCAACGGCCCGAGTCCCGGCCGTTCCAGTACGATGCTCCCGACCCGCTTCCCGCGCACCGCGCGGGTTCGCGCGCCTGCCGACTTCGACCGCACCTTCAAGCAGGGCCGCCGCGTGGCGTTGCCCGTGCTCGCGTTGCATTGGCAGCCGCAAGCGACCGAACCCGCAACGCCAATCGTGCCCGCACCCGCGCGCCTGGGCCTGGCGGTCTCGCGCAAGGTCGACCCGCATGCGGTCGGGCGCAACCGGATCAAACGCGTATTGCGCGACAGCTTCCGCCACCATCGTGCCGAGCTGCCGGGCGGCGATTATGTCGTGGTGGCGCGCGCGGGCGCGGCCAAACTCACCAACGACGAATTGCGCCAGGCGTTTCTCGCACTGCTGCGGCGGGCCGGCGCGTTGCCCGGATCCGCGCCGCCGGTCACAATGCCCGCCGCATCAACGCCGCCATCCCCTTCTGAAACCGCGTCGGCCCCCCGTGTCGGCTGAGCCTGACTGCTGCCCATGAACCAGACCCGAGTTTTCCTGCTGTTCGCCTGGCTGATGGTGGCGACCCTGTTGTGGATGAAGTGGGGCGAGGAACACGCCGCGCCACCCGTGCCCGCGACCAGTGCGGCCACCACCACCGATGCTGGCAGCGTGCCGGGCAACATCCCCGCGCCCGCGTCCGCGGCATCCAGCGGCAGCGTGCCCGGGGTGCCGACCGCACCAGCACCCGCGCCCGCCAGCGCACCGCCAGCCGGTGCGGCCACCCCGGCCAGCCAGGGGACCGCGGTCACCGTCACCACCGACGTGCTGCGCGCCACCCTGGATGGCGGCGAGATCCGCCAGGCCGACCTGCTGGACTACGCCAGCGAGGTCGCCGACGGCAGCCCGCCGGTGCGCCTGTTCGCGCAGGACCCGGCCAACTACTTCGTGGCCCAGAGCGGCTGGGTCAGCGAGGCCGGCGCCCCGACCCACCTCAGCGGCTTCCGCTACGTGGGCGAGTCGACACAGCTGGGCCTGGCTCCCGGGGCCAGCGAGGTCGCCGTGCCGTTCGAATGGACCGGCGCCAACGGGGTCACCATCCGCCGCACCTACACGTTCCAACGCGGCGACTACGCCGTGCAGGTCCACGACGAGGTCGTCAACGCAGGCAATGCGCCGTGGCAGGGTTTCGTCTACCGCCAGCTGAGCCGGGTGCCGCGCGCACTGGTCAGCACCGGGCCGATGAACGCCGAGCAGTACAGCTTCCAGGGCGCGGCGTGGTACAGCCCCGCGGAAAAGTACGAAAAGCGCGCGTTCGATGACTTCATCGACGACGGCCCGCTGGAGCGCCAGGTCAGCGGTGGCTGGGTGGCGATGCTGCAGCACCACTTCTTCGCCGCCTGGATCCCGGGCGCGGACGACACCAGCACGTTCTCGCTGGCGACCCCGGCCGAAGGCGGCGCCACCCACTATGTGATCCGCAGCGTCGGCCCCGGGGTCAACCTCGCGCCCGGCCAGCAGGCCAGCCTGGACGCGCGGCTGTGGGTCGGGCCGAAGCTGGTCAAGCAGATCGAGGCGCAGGGCGTGCCCGGACTGGACCGCGCGGTCGACTTCAGCCGCTTCAGCGTGTTCGCCACGCTCGGCAACTGGCTGTTCTGGCTGCTGGACAAGATCCACGCACTGACCGGCAACTGGGGCTGGGCGATCATCGGCCTGGTGATCGTGGTCAAGGCGCTGATGTTTCCGCTGTCGGCGGCGCAGTACAAGTCGATGGCGAAGATGCGCAAGTTCCAGCCGCGCATGGCCCAGCTGAAGGAGCGCTACGGCGACGACAAGCAGAAGCTGCAGCAGGCGATGATGGAGCTGTACAAGAAGGAGAAGATCAACCCCGTCGGCGGCTGCCTGCCGCTGCTGGTGCAGATGCCGGTGTTCCTGGCGCTGTACTGGGTGCTGCTGGAGTCGGTCGAGCTGCGCCACGCGCCGTGGACCCTGTGGATCAACGACCTCACCGCGCGCGACCCGTACTTCGTCCTGCCGGCGCTGAACATGGCGGTGATGTGGGCGACGCAGAAGCTCAACCCGATGACCGGCATGGACCCGATGCAGCAGAAGATGATGCAGTTCATGCCGCTGGTGTTCGGCGTCATGTTCGCGTTCTTCCCCGCGGGCCTGGTGCTGTACTGGATCACCAACTCCGGCCTCGGCCTGCTGCAGCAGTGGCTGATGGTCAAGAAGTACAGCGAGGAGCCGGCGAAGGCGTAACCGCGCCGTCGTCCCCACCAAACAAAAACCCGCCATCAGGCGGGTTTTTGTTATGGGCTGGCCGCACGCACGGCACTGCTTATTCGCGAGGATTGTCCGCGTCCAGCGATCCGACAAGCCGAGCGATCATCGCGAAGCAATGCGGTCTATCGTTCGCCGGTTGGATTCGCCTTAACGACCATCGCGAACCCGCTGGGCCTAGGACCGGCCGCCCGTCCCCGCCACCGGCAGCCGCCAGCCGCGGCGGATCGCTAGCCATCGCAGCGCGAAGCACAACGCCGCCCCGGCCACGG
>DATHRJ010000344.1:0-2527 GCA_035465455.1 Lysobacter sp. | reverse complement strand
CGGTTGTTGAACTCGTAGCGGTGGCGGTGGCGCTCGGCGACGACGTCCTTGCCGTAAAGCTCGCGCGCCAGCGTGCCCGGCTTGAGCCGTTGGTCCTGCAGTCCCAGGCGCATCGTGCCGCCCAGGTCGCTGTCGGCGTTGCGGCGCTCGACCTCGCCGGAGGCGGTGCGCCACTCGGTGATCAGGCCGATCACCGGGTGCGGCGTCGCCTTGTCGTTCTCGGTGCTGTTGGCGCCCTCCAGGCCGGCTTTGTGGCGCGCGTAATCGACCACCGCGGCCTGCATGCCGTAGCAGATGCCGAAGTAGGGAACGCCGTGTTCGCGTGCGTATTGCGAGGTCAATACCTTGCCCTCGAAACCGCGATCGCCGAAGCCACCCGGCACCAGCAGTCCGTCCACCCCCGCCAGCCTGCCGGCGGCGTCCTGTTCGACATCCGTCGATTCCAGCCACTTCAGCTTGACCCGGGTGCGCTGGCGGATGCCGCCGTGCTTGAGCGCCTCCGACAGCGACTTGTACGCGTCCTGGTGGTCGATGTACTTGCCGACGATGCCGATCGTGACCTCGTCGACCGGATGCTGGGTCGCATCCACCACCGCTTCCCATTCCGAGAGGTCCGCCGGTCCGGCCTTCAGCCGCAGGCGTTCGATGACGATGTCGTCCAGGCCCTGCTCGTGGAAGAAGGTCGGCAGCTTGTAGATGTTGTCCAGGTCGATCGCGGAGATGACCGCCTTTTCCGAGACATCGGTGAACAGCGCGATCTTGCGCCGGTCCGAATCGGGCAGCGGCTTTTCCGAGCGGCACAGCAGGATGTCGGGCTGGATGCCGATCGAGCGCAACTCCTTGACCGAATGCTGGGTCGGCTTGGTCTTGAGCTCGCCGGCCGCGGCGATCCACGGCACCAGGGTGAGGTGCATGAACAAAGCGCCCTCGGGCCCACGCTCGCTGCGGATCTGGCGGATCGCCTCCAGGAACGGCAGCGACTCGATGTCGCCGACCGTGCCGCCGATCTCGACCAGGCCGATGTCGAAGCCGTCGGTGGCCTCCACGATGCAGCGCTTGATCTCGTCGGTGATGTGCGGGATCACCTGCACGGTGCCGCCGAGGTAGTCGCCGCGGCGCTCCTTGCGGATCACGTTGTCGTAGATGCGCCCCGTTGTGACCGAGTTCTTGCGGCCCAGGCGGGTGCGCACGTAGCGCTCGTAATGGCCGAGGTCCAGGTCGGTCTCGGCGCCGTCGTCGGTGACGTAGACCTCGCCATGCTGGAACGGGCTCATCGTGCCCGGATCGACATTGATGTAGGGGTCGAGCTTCATCATCGTCACGCGCAGGCCGCGCGTTTCGAGGATGGCGGCCAGCGAGGCGGCCGCGATGCCCTTGCCGAGCGAGGACACCACGCCGCCGGTGACAAAGACGAGCGGGGTCACAGAACTTGGGGGAGCCATGGTTTTACTGCCGCTGGAAAGCCGTAGTTTACCGGCTGGGGGCGTGGCCTGCGACCGCCGGGGCCGCCGGGTCGCCCGTGCCGGCCGCCGGAACGAAGGACGCCCCGGCTAACCGGGGCGTCCAGATACCGCTCTACAGGCGATTACTCGCCGCCGTCGTCTTCTTCCGGCTCCGGCTCGGAGGCCTCGACGCTGCCGCCGATCGCGGCGTTGGCGTCCGCATTGGCGTTGCCCGACACCGCGTCGAGGGCCTGCTCGCTCGCATTCTCCGCGCCCTGCGCGCCCATGCGGGCTGCTTCGCGGACCGCCTCGCCGACCTGTTCGCCGCTCTCACGGGCGGCCCCGGTCGCCTGGTGCACCGCGTCGGTGTGTGCGTTCGCCTCGACATCGGCCTCGACATCGGCATCGGCATCGGTATCGGCGACCGCGTTCGCATCGGCACGCGCCGCTGCCGCAACCTGGGCGCCGAATTCGGCCCCGGCCTGGGTGGAATCGGCGACCCGGTCCTGCGCCTGCTGCGCAATCGACGCGCCCGTGCTGGCGGCGCCGTCGGTAGCGGGCATCGCATCGCCGCGCACGCCGGCGCTGACGCTGGCCGGACCGGCCTGGATGCCTGCGCCGGCCTTGATGCCGCCACCCACTCCCTGGGCAAACGCCAGCGGTGTGGCCAGGGCGGCGGCGATCAGGATCGGCAGAACGAGCTTGTTGTTATTCATCGTGGTGTCTCCGGAAATCTGAAAAATCGGGGGAGCCGCTAACGCAGCGACCGACCGACCCTAGCGGCGGCTTGTTGGCTCGCCGCTGAACCATGCGAGTGCACATCCTCTTAACCTGCGGCGTGCTCAGGCACCGCAAATGGGCGGCATGGCCCGGTTTTCGCGACGCTTGCCGGGACCGCACACCGCCCGGTGCCACGCGAACTCCTGACGGCCGGCATAATGCCTGCCCATCCTGAACGCTCCCGCGCGCCCACTCCCAGATGAATGCACGCTACAACGCCGCCGATATCGAAGTGCTGTCCGGGCTGGACCCGGTCAAGCGCCGTCCCGGCATGTACACCGACACCACCCGCCCCAACCACCTGG
>DATHRJ010000343.1:0-5486 GCA_035465455.1 Lysobacter sp. | reverse complement strand
TACCGCTGCCGGCGGGCGTCGAGTGTTTCACGGTGGCCGCGGTGCGCGCGGAGCGGAGCGACGCGCCCGCCGCCCGCCTGCTCGGCGACGGCCTGGTGCCGGTGGCCAGCGCGCTCGGCGAGCACGAGGACGATCGTTTCGCACTGCCCTTCCCGCCGTCCCACTGCTGGGTCGGCGTAAAGCTGAGCCACCACGACCTGCTGTCGAGCCCGCAGGTGTTCGCCCGGGTCGGCCGCTGGCTGGAGCGTTAGGCTGGCACGGCCGGACGCCCGCCGGCTGCTGCATGACCTGCTGTGCCTGCTGGGCGCGGCAGCGCTGGCATGGGGCTACTACGCCTACTCGCGCATCCTGCCCACGCCGGCCCTGGTGGCGGCGTGGGGCCTGTTCGCGGCGCTGATCGCGATGGCCCTGCTGCGCCGGGCCCGCATCCGCCGACGCGCCTTCCTGGCGGTCTATGTCGCGGCCGAGAGCCCGCTGCAATGGTGGCTGCGGGGCGGCGTGCCGCTGGCGCTGCGGCCGCTGCTGCTCGCCGGGGTGCTGGCGCTGCTGCTGATGGTCGCGCTGGCGCGCCTCGATGATCGCCGCGCGTGGCTGGCGCTGATCGCTGCCGGGCCTGCGCTGGTGCTGGTGCGCGCCTGGCTGCTGGGGCGGCTGGCGAATCATGCAGGCCCCTTGTACCTGCCCATCCTGAGCTGGCGCCTCGCGGCCCTGCTGGTGGGCGGGGGACTGACCGTGTTGCTCACGTGGCTCGCGTTCCACCAGGCCTACCCCGACTTCGCCGGCGTCAGCCTGGAGCGCGCCGTCTGGCACCTGGTCGACCGGGAACACGCGCGCAGCGACCCCGCGCAGGTGCTGCTGCAGGCGGCCGCCGCCAAGGACGGCCTGCGCCTCTGGCTGGCCCAGCAACTGATGCCTGCCCCGGCGACTTCGCTGGTGCACCTGCTGGGCTGGCTGCTGGTACTTGCAGAAGAAGTGCTGTTTGTGTGGTCATACCTGCTGTTGTGCCACGGACTGCTGATTGGAGCCGGAACCGTTGACCGCACTGGCCGCTGAACTCGCCCGTCCCGACCGCCGGGGAGCCCGCCCGGGCTTCCTGGCGTTGCTGTGGCTGGTGGCGACCGGTGTCCTGCTGGCGCTCGTGGCCGGCCAGCCGCAGCGCGCCTGGTCGCCGCCCGCGCACACCGACGTCGTGCTTGGGGACGAGTACTACCGGCTGGATGCGAAGCAACTGGATTGGGTGCAGGGCTTTACCCGGCTGCAATTCAGCGAGGGACGGGAGGCCGCCCGGGCGCTGCTGGAGGCGGAGCTCGGCAGCGGCCTCGACGAGATTTTCGCAAGTGTGCGGACGCGCCTGCCGGCGTTCGCCGACTGGTATTACTCGCTGGGCGGCGAGTACAGCCGCCTCGGCATGGCCGCGCTCGCCCGGCTGAACCTGGCGGATGGCGACTTCATCGCCGGCAAGGCCACGGCGATGCTGTTCCCCGCCGAGGAGTGGGAACGGGCGCTGGCCCGGCTCGACGGCCGGATGCTGGCGACGCTGCAGGACCACCGGCAGCGCCTGCGCGCCCGGTGGCTGGCGGACCTGGGCGACCGCCTTGCGCCGTACCGGGTGCCCGCGCCGCTCGATTCCGCCGGCGCCGCCGCGCGGACCGAGCCGTTGCCGCTCGACGGCGCGCTCGGCCGCTGGATCGCCGAGGAACAGCGGACGCTCGCGGGGCGGATCCGGATGAGCACGGTGGCCGGCGGCAGCGCCGCGGTCGGCACGGTGCTGTGGCGCAGGGCGGCGGCGCGGGCCGCGTCCGCATCCGGCCGCGTGATCGCCGCCCGCGGCGCCAGCCGTACCGCGGCGCGCATCGGGGCGTCCGCCACCGGCGGGCTGACGATTTGTGCCGCCACCGGGCCGGCAGCCGCAGGCTGCGCGCTGCTCGCCGGCGCGGCCGCCTGGCTCGCCACGGACTGGGTGCTGCTGCGGGTTGACGAGGTGCAGCACCGCGACGAACTGCTCGCGGCGCTGGAGGCCGGGCTCGACCAGCTGCAAGCGCAGATGTTCGACGAGGTGCTGGCGGCGTACGACGCGGCCACCCGGGACCAGGAAGAGCGCGCCGCGGGCGTCATCGCCAGGGAATTCAGGCCGGCGCGGGCGGGGCGATAGCGGCTCATACCGCGCTTCCGGCGCGGATTCCGGCTATTCTCGCTCGCAAGCTCCGGTCATGCGGGTGCCGGGAATCATGGGAGACTCTGCAGCATTTTCGTGCACGTCTCCGCGGAAACGTCATTATGTCAAAAGCCGTGCCTGGCCAGTGGCGCTAGCGGCGTCGAAGTGCTCGACGCGCACGTTGACTAGCTGGTCGAGTTGCTTGGCCGAGGCGCCCGCCACCTTGAGCTCGGTATCGCCGATGCGCACGGTGCCTTGGCCCGTGGCGGGATCGAAGCCGGTGAGATAGGCGCGAATTTCCTCGCCCGGTGCGAAGGCGGGCGTGGTGGTGCGGAAACGCCAGTTGGCGAACAGCTTGCCGATCACAGGCTCGCCCCTCCCTTGCTGACCCGGTCGGTCGTGTACTCGCGGCCGAAGCCGGTCCACGCCGCGAACAGGAACACCGCGACGAGCAGCCAGCCGTGGAACACCCACGGCCAGGCCTCGATCGGCGCGACCACCATGGCGGGCGTGAACCAGTCGTAGGTGTCTGCCAGCCCGGTCATCTGCGTGTAGCCGACCAGCACGCCGCCGGCCCACGGAAAGATGTAGCCCAGCGCCGAGGTATTCGCATCGAGGATGTTGGCGCGGCGATAGCCGTTGAGGTTGAAGCGCTTGCCGATGGTCGCAATGTACGGCGCGATGGCGATCTGCGCCGCCGTGTTGATGGTGATCGCCGCGTTGATCAGCGCCGTGGCGATGACCATGGTCATCTCGGCCGAGCGCACGCTGCGCGCAACTTTTTCCAGCAGCCATTCCTGCAGGGCATGAAAGCCGCCGCCGCGGATCATGACGTGCGCGCCGGCCAGCACGAGCAGGATCAGCACTGCCAGCTCGGCATAACCGATCGCGCCGGCGTAGAGGCTGCCGCCGACGCCGGTCTCGCCGGCCGCCACGGCCTCGATCAGCGGCCAGGCCGCGAAGGTTTCCGCGGCCCAGCCGCCCGCGGCGACCCGGAACACCAGCATGTCGCTGCCGGTCGCGAGCCCGAAGGCCAGGTTGACGACGATCGCGGCGATCAGCCCCCAGGATATGGCCTCGATGATGTGCCGGCCGCGGATCGCACTGAACATCACGATACCCATCGGCACCAGGTGCAGCAGGCCGCGCGGGTTGCTCTGCGCGCTGAACAGCGCCGCGGCATCCGCGTCGACGGCCGTGCCTGTGAACAGCGTACCGGCCACGAGGTAGGCGACGAACGCGAGCGTCGCCGCGATGATGGCGTACTTGAAGCGGCTTGCGACCACGCCGCCCACGTCGGAATCCTGGGTCACCGCGCTGACGATGGTGGTGTCGCTCACCGGCGCCAGGTTGTCGCCGAACACCGCACCGGAGAGGATCGCGCCGAACATCAGCAGCGGGTCGGCGCCGAGCACTACGCCCGCCGGGAAGAACAGCGCCACGAAGGCGATCACCGTGCCGTAGCCGGTGCCGATGCCGGTGGCGAGCAGCGCCGCGAGGACGAAGGTGACGGCCGGGAACACCGCCGGCCCCATGCCGGACACCTCGGCCAGCCAGCCCAGGCCGTTGACGAAGCCCCCGGCCTGCAGCGTGGCCGCGAACATCCCGGCCCACAGCCAGGCGACGATCGCCGTGACCGCGACTTTCTGCGCCATCCCCGCGAAGATGGCCTCGGCGTACACGGTCCAGCTGCCGCGCACCAGCAGCATGCCGAGCGTGAGCCCCACCAGCATGCCGACGATCAGTCCGGCGGTGTCGCTGATGCCGAGCACGCCGGACTGGAAGATCGCCCAGCCGATGAAGAACAGGATCGGCAGGGCGCTGGCCGCCTTGCCGCCGCGAAAGCGGATGGCCGGGTCGGCGGCGCCGCTCATTCGCCGCCCGGCTCGACGAGGAACACCCAAAAGGGCGTGCCGCGCTCGCGCCACTTGCGCGCCGCGTCCGCGAGGATGTCGAGCGCGACGGCGAAGTCCTTGGGTGCGGCGGCGCTCATCCCGGCCGGGTTGTCCAGCACCAGCAGGTAGCCCGCCCCGCGCAGCCACTCGAGATCGTCGAGGCAGTCCGCCAGCGCATCCCAGTTGTGGCCGAACCAGGAGGGAAACTCGAGCACCCGTGCGAGGCTCGCGAGCAGGTCCGCCTTGCCCCGGCAGTCCGTGAGGTCCAGCCGCGCGCAGTACAGCCCCGCGGCGCGGCCGGCCTCGCAGAGCGCCTCGACCTGGCTGCGCCCGACCCGGTGCAGCCCGGCGTCGGCCGTCTCGTCGAGCTGCCAGTGCATCGGCTTGTCATTCATTGCTGGCCTGCGATCTCGCGGAAGCTGCGGTAATGGTCCTCGGTGTAGTAGAACACTTCCGGCGGTTCGCCGCCGGTGACGATGCGACGCGCGCCGCGGTCGCGCACCCCGGGGGTGCGCACCGTGTACTCGCGGTAGTAGCCCGGCGGCCTGCCCGGCAGCAGGAGCTCGCGGTTCTGGAACACCGTGCCGTCCTGGCGGTGCGGGAACGGGCCGCCGACTTCGATGAGCCGCAGCGTCTCCACCGCCTCCGGCGGCAGCTCGCCCGGCCCTGCGCCCGGGCCGACCGGCGCCCACTGCGTGAGCAGCACCGCGACCGCCAGCAGCAACAGCAGCAGGGGCAGCAGGGGCAGCTTCGCGCGCATGTTCAGGCGCGCTTCCTGCGCTTCGGCTTGTGCGCGGCCGCGGCGGCGAGGATCGGTTTCAGGTACTGGCCGGTGTACGAGGAGGACACCGCCGCCACCGTCTCGGGCGTGCCTTCCGCGACGAGCCGGCCGCCGCCGCTGCCGCCCTCCGGGCCGAGATCGACGATCCAGTCCGCGGTCTTGATGACGTCCAGGTTGTGCTCGATCACGACCACCGTGTTGCCGTGGTCGCGCAACCGGCCCAGCACGCCCAGCAGCTGCGCGATATCGTGGAAATGCAGGCCCGTGGTCGGTTCGTCGAGGATGTACAGGGTCTTACCCGTGTCGCGTTTCGACAGCTCCTTGGCGAGCTTGACCCGCTGCGCCTCGCCGCCGGACAGCGTCGTGGCGTTCTGGCCGAGGCGCACGTAGGACAGGCCGACGTCCATCAGGGTCTGCAGCTTGCGCTTGACCACCGGGACGTTGGCGAAGAACTCCAGCGCGTCCTCGATGGTCATCTCGAGGATCTCGTGAATGTTGCGCCCCTTGTAGCGGATCTCGAGCGTTTCGCGGTTGTAGCGCTGGCCCTTGCACGCGTCGCAGGCGACGTACACGTCGGGCAGGAAATGCATTTCCACCTTCAGCACCCCGTCGCCCTGGCAGGCCTCGCAACGGCCGCCCTTGACGTTGAAGCTGA
>DATHRJ010000342.1:0-1934 GCA_035465455.1 Lysobacter sp. | reverse complement strand
TACCCGCCTCGGGGCTCGCCGGCGCGCCCGGCGGGCGTCGCGGCCAGCTGTGCATGTCGACCGCGATCAGCCGGTGCGCGTCCGACAGGCGCGTGGCCGCGATCGGCAACGGCGCCAGCAGGCCGCCATCGACCAGCTCGCGGCCGTGCACCACATGCGGGGTGAACACGCCGGGGATCGCGATCGACGCACGCACCGCATCCCACAGGTCGCCATCGCGCAACCACACCTCGCGCTGGCGCAGCAGGTCGACCGCGACCGCGGTGAAGTCGATCGGCAGGTCCTGGATTTTCGGCGAGCCGGCGCGATCGCGCAGCGCCTGGATCAGCCGCTCGCCGCCGAACATCGCCGAGCGCCCCAGCACCGGATCCAGCAGCCGCAGCATGTCGGTGCGGCTCATCGCCAGCAGCCAGTCGCGGAACACCGGCAGCTGGCCGCTGGCGTAGAGGCCACCGACCAGCGCGCCGCTGGACGAACCGGCGACCGCGACGATGTGCAGGCCGCGCTCCTGCAGCGCCTCGATCACCCCGATCTGTGCGAACCCGCGCGCGCCGCCGGCGCCGAGCACCAGCGCCACCGCCTCGCCGCGTTCGATCTTCGGCGCGTCCGCCGCCATCAGGCGCGCGCCGTCATGCGTCGTACTGGCTCAGCGCGAGCGACAGCAGCGAACGCGCCTGCTCGCGCAGCACCTTGGGTTCGACGATCTCCGCGTCGCTGCCGTAATGCATCACGTCCATCAGCAGTTCGCGGCCGGTGCTGTACGGCACCTTGAGCTCGTAGCGGCCGTCGCCAAGGAAGCGGCCCTGCTGCTGCGAGTGCCAGTGCTCGTCGGCGACCCAGCGCGCGGCCTTGGGGCTGAACACGATCGTCGCCCAGCCCTTGGGCGTGCCGGAAAAGATCCCGTAACTGGAAGCGAGCTGGCTGTCGAGTTCCGCGTCGGGCACGTCGCGTGCGGGCTCATCGAGCACGCGCGCGCTGCTGATGCGGTCGACCGCGAAGCTGCGCAGCGCGTCGCGGTCGATGTCCCAGGCATCCAGGTACCAGTTCTCGCGGTAATGGGTCAGCCGCTGCGGCGCGACCGTGCGCCGGGTGCGCTCGTCGGTCGAACGCGCGCGGTATTCGAAGCCGAGCTGCTTGCGGTCGAGCACCGCGGTGGCGACGTGGCGGAACGCGGCTTCGTCGAGACTGCGCGTGCGGTGCGGCAGCACGCGCACCCGCTCGACCGGCACCCTTCGCCCGCCGGCATGCTCGTCGAGCAGCTTTTCGATGCGCTGCTGCAGCGGCGCCAGCGCGTTGGACAGCACCCCGCTGCCGCTGCGCATCAGCAACTGCTGCGCGGCGAGCAGCGAGTACAGCTCCTCCGAACTCAGCCACAGCCCCGGCAGTTCGAATCGGCCGCCTTCGCTGGGGTCGTAGCGGAACCCGGCCTCGCCATTGCCGATCACCGGCGCCATCAACTGGTCGCGCAGATAGGCCAGGTCGCGGTACACGGTCGCCCGCGAGCATTCCAGCTCGTCCTGCAGTCGCTGCACGGTCACCGGGTAGCGCGCACCGGTCAGGATGCGGTGCAGGGCGTGGATTCGTTCGATGCGTTCCATGGCGGCGCCGGGATCAGGTTGCGCCAAGCATGGCACCGCGCTCATGCCGACCGCCACTCCGGCCGGATGTCCGGTGTCGGTCGAGCAGAATCTTAACGCGGGTTGCGGATACTCCGCGGCGGCCACGGCAAGGAATGCAGGATGCGGAAAGCAAGGAGGCACCCGACGCGTACGGCGCGTCGGGACGCCATGGCTGCGGCCGCAGGTGCGCTGGCACTGCATGCCGGACTGGCGTGGGGACTCAACGAGTTGCTCATGGGCGACAGTCCTGCGCCGATGGTCGCCGTGGAAGACGTGCTGCAGGTCGTATGGCTGGCGCCGCGCGCGGTGACGCCG
>DATHRJ010000341.1:0-12127 GCA_035465455.1 Lysobacter sp. | reverse complement strand
CGCGATGGTGGTCTTGCCGACCCCGCGGGTGCCGCTGAACAGGAAGGCGTGATGGATCCGGCCGGTTTCCAGCGCGTTGGTGAGCGCGCGCACCACGTGCTCCTGACCGACCAGTTCGGCGAAGCGCCTGGGGCGCCATTTGCGTGCGAGCACGAGGTAGGACATCGGTACCTTTGGGTGGCCTGGCGGGGCTGCGCGCGATCCCCGGGAGGGGCGCGCGATGGCGTCCTGCCATTGTGCCACGGGCCGCCGCAACGGCCCGCCGAAGACTTTGCGCTGCTTGTCGGAAACCCGCCGCCCCGTTAGACTTCGCGGTCCTGAAGACGGCCGGATGCCGCGCTCGGGACGTGGTTCAGGTGCGGAGAGGTGTCCGAGTGGTTGAAGGAGCACGCCTGGAAAGTGTGTAAGCGTCTAAACCGCGCTTCGGGGGTTCGAATCCCCCTCTCTCCGCCAGTTCCAATCGGTGCGACCGGCGACGGATGCATCAGCAAGCAGCAAGTCTCCATGGTGGCCCCGTCGGCCCCTCGCGACGCTAGGTCGAAAACTCCGCCAGGGCCGGAAGGCAGCAACGGTATCGACTGACGCGGGTGCCGAGGTCAGCCGGCGGGGTTACCGCCTTTTGGGGCAGGCAGTTCGCGGTGTGGTCACCGCGGCCACGACTCCTTCCGTCTCCGCAACTTCGCGCGACCCATCCAATGGTCAGCCGGCCGCGTCTAGACCGGTCGGACCTGTGGCGCCGTGGTTTCGGCCAGCGCGACCACCTCGCCCGGACGGCCGACGCGATACCCACGTGCGGCCAGCGCGTCGCCTTCGCTCGCACTTGCATAGTGATACAGCAGGCAGCGGTCCAGCAGTTCGCGCGGGTATTCGCGCTCGAGGTCGTCGATGCCGCTGTGCGACGGATTGCCGTGCAGCGCGCAGTCGTGCGCGATCAGCTCTCCGGCATCGGCAAACCGGGCGAGCACCTCCGGGATCGGACGGGTGTCGCCGCTCCACACCAGGCTGCCACGCAGGCGCAGCCCGAATGCGGTATCCGGCCAATGGTGGCGCACGGGGAAGACTTCCAGCCGCACGCCCTCGTGCCAGAACGTGGCGCCCACCGGGATCAGCTGGAACGCATCCCAGAAGTTCACCCCACCTTCGGCGAGCACGTTCGGGTAGTCGCCGACACGCTGGTGCAGCAACGGCACCAGTTGCGCCGGCACGTACACGCGCATGCGGCCACGGCGGGCCTCGTTGAAATAACTGTCGACGAACCAGCGCTCGAAGCCGCCAACGTGGTCCAGGTGCGTGTGGGTCACGAACAGCGCGCGCGGTGCCTCGCCGTACGCGTCGAGACAGGCCGTCAGCCCTTCGCCGCCGCAGTCGATCGTCAGCCACGGCGCGCCATCGCGTTCGATCGTGGCCATCGCCGAGCCCAGCTCGACCGCCGCCGCATTGCCGACTCCGTGCAGGCGCAGGCTCCACCCCACCTCAGTAGCCCCGGGCCCAGATGTGGTCGTAGGCCGCGCGCAAACGCGCGAAGTCGCGCTCCACTTCGGCCGGTGGCCGTGCGCCGCGAACCTTCAGCAGCGAGCGCTTCAGCCGCGCGAGATTGCGCTCGCGCCACCGCGTTGCCGGAATCTCCATGCGCCCACGGTCCAGGTCGATGACCCAGCCGCGACCGGTCGCATCGAACAGCAGGTTGTGCGCGTTGAGATCGGCGTGATCCAGTCCGGCGCGATGCGCGCGCGCGATCAGCCGGCCGGCCTCCTCCCACGGCGCACCATCGCCGGCCACCGAGGCACGGTCGGCGAACGTGCGCACGTCATCGAGGCGCTCGACCAGGATCGCGGCGTGGTAATGCAGTCCGTCGCGACGGTAGTAGGCCGCGATCGGCTGCGGCACCGGAACGCCCTTGGCGGCCGCGGCGCGGGTCAGGCGGAACTCGGCGAAGCTGCGCGTCTGCGCGGCGCCGCGCCACCAGTAGCGATCGCGGTTGAAATGGGCGACCAGGCCGCCGCGCAGATAACAGCGCAGCACCGCCTTGCCGAACGGCGCATCCACGAACCAGGCGCCACCGCGACCGCCGCTTTCCACCGGCCGCGCCTTTTCGCCCCAGAATGAAGGCGAGAACCAGTCGGGTGTCGCTTGCCGCACCCGTTCGAGGTCGAACAGAATCGCGCCGTAGCCGCTGTCATCGCGGAACGGCATCAATCCTTCTGTCGCGTCATACCCCGTCATTGCCCGGAGTCTAACAATTCACGTCTTGCCCGCACCTGCCTCGATCTGCCTGCTGCGTTTGTCCGCCCTCGGCGATGCCACCCACGTGGTGCCGCTGGTGCACACCCTGCAGGCGGGGTTCCCCCATGCATCGCTGACCTGGATCATCGGCAAGGCCGAGCATCGCCTGCTTCAAGGGCTGCCAGGCGTCCGCTTCGTCGAGTACGACAAGAACAGCGGGCTGGCCGGCATGCGCGCGCTGCGCCGCAGCCTGCGCGCTGGTGCTGCCGGACAGTTCGATGCGCTGCTGCAGATGCAGGTTGCCGCGCGCGCGAACCTGCTGTCGGCATTCGTGCCGGCACGCCGCCGGATCGGTTACGACCGCGCGCGATCCAAGGATGGCCACGGCCTGTTCGTCAACGAGCGGATCCCCGACCGGACCGGCATCCATGTACTGGATGCGATCGGCAGCTTCTGCGAACCGTTGGGACTGAAGCAGACCCGCGTGCGCTGGGACTTGCCGGTGCCCCGGGAGGCGCGCCAATGGGCACAGTCGCAGTGGCCGGCCGATGGCATGCCCACGCTGATGATCTCGCCGTGCTCCAGCCACGCGCGCCGCAACTGGCGCGCCGAGCGCTATGCGGCGGTCGCCGACCATGCGGTGGATCGCGGCTGGCGCGTGGTGCTGTGTGGCGGCCGCAGCGAACTGGAGCGCGCCACCGCGGACGCGATCGTATCGGCGATGCGCCACCCGGTGCTGGACCTGGTCGGCCGCGACACGCTGAAACAGCTTCCGGCGCTGCTGGAACGCGCAGACCTGGTGATGACCCCGGATTCCGGCCCGATGCACATCGCCAACGCGATGGGCACCAAGGTTCTGGGCCTGCACGCGGCCAGCAACCCGGTCCGCAGCGGCCCTTACAGCGACCTGCGCTACTGCGTCGACCGCTACGACGACGCGGCGCGCAAATACCTCGGCCGCCCCGCTGCCGAGCTGAAGTGGGGCCGCAAGATCGAACACGAGGGAGTGATGAACCTGGTCACGGTGGACGACGCCATCGCCGCGTTCGAGCGCTTCGTCGCCGACGCACGCAGCCAAGCCTGAGCGCCGTGTCGCGCAGGCATACTCGGCGACCGTGCGCGGTCGCGCCCTGAAAGAAAAACAGGAGTACCCACATGGCAGCATGGTTCACGGTGGTGGCACCGTTCCTGCCCGACATCATCCAGATGGCCAAGCCGATCTTCACCCGGCCGAAGGATCCGGTGGCCGCACCGGACCTGGTGCCGCGACAGATCCTCGAACTGCAGGACGCGGCCGCGCAGAACGCCGAGGCCGTCCGGCTGCTGGCCGAGGAGATGCAGAACACCATCGCGTCGCTGCGGCACGCATCGGTGGAACTGGACCGCAAGCTCGATCGCGCCAACCTGGTGGCGCTGGTCGCCGCCACCGTGGCCGCGTTGGGCTTCGCCCTGGCCGCTTACGCGCTCGCGGGCTGAGCCCCGGCCAGCGCTAGGGCGCGGCGCCGGTGCGGTAGTCCTGGTAGGACTTCTCCTCGACATAGGCCGAGCCCAGCGCGGTGTTGATCTCGCGCTTGATCCGGGCGCGCTCGTCGTTCTCGAAGTAGACGCTGCGCGCCAGGCGGACGAACTCGGCGTCGAACTGCTGCGCCTTCTCCTTGATGCGGATGTCGTCCTCGATCACCCACAGCCGCTCGTTGACCGCCTTGAGATCGGCGCGCAGGCGGACGATGTCTTTACCCGCGCCCGGGTGCGCCATCCAGGTCTTCTCGAGCGCGGAGAGCTCGTTGCGGACGTTGGCAAGCTTGTCGGGGTCGGTCATGCGCTCGGACTTGATCTGCAGGATCGCGATCTTGTCGAGCAGTTCGCCAAAAGACACGGGAACCAGGATTTCGGACATGACGCCGCCTTTCGTGACATGGCCGCACAGTGTAACGGGCGCCCGAGGCGCCTTGTCGCCCCGACCCGCTCCCCGTATCATGACGCTCCCCGCGCGCATGCCCGGCGCTGGGAAACCACCGGAGAGGTGGCAGAGTGGTTGAATGTACCTGACTCGAAATCAGGCGTACGTTTATAGCGTACCGGGGGTTCGAATCCCCCCCTCTCCGCCAGACACCCCAAGGGGCTGCTTCGGCAGCCCTTTGTATTCCAGCAATCGCCGCAACGAGTTCACCCGCCAACCCAGGACCGCCCAGCGCCCGTCCCGCCTGGCTGCTCCTTGCCAGACGGCCGTCAGCCCCCGATCATCCCGTTGTCCTCCTGAAGAGCGCGATGCGACGAATGGCATGATCCACACATGATCGAATTCGGACACCTGACGCACGTTGGCCTGCGCCGGGACCTCAACGAGGACACCTATTACGGTGACAGCGACCTGGGGCTGTGGCTGGTCGCCGACGGCATGGGCGGACACGAGTATGGCGAGGTGGCCAGCGCGCTGGCGCGCGAGGCGATCGTCCGAGAGATCCGCGATGGCACGCCGCTCATCCAGGCGATCCGCATTGCCGACGAGGAGATCATCCGCACGTCGCGTCGTCGCCATGACGCCCTGCCGATGGGGACCACCGTGGTCGCCGCGCGGGTGTATGGAAACCGTTTCGAGGTGGCATGGGTCGGCGACAGCCGGGTCTACCTGTGGCGCGAGGGACAACTGGCGCAGCTCTCGCAGGACCACAGCTACGTGCAGGAACTGATCGCCAGCGGCGCGATCACCCACGAGCAGGCACGCAGCCACCCGCACCGCAACGTGGTCACCCAGGCACTGGGCGTGACCGATCCGGCCAGCCTGAACGTCGAGACCATGACCGGCGAACTGCGCCCCGGCATGCAGTTGTTGCTGTGCAGCGACGGCCTGACCGAGGAGGTCGACGACCGCAGCATCGCCAAGGTCCTGTCGCACCACGACTGCAGCGCCCAGGAATGCGTGGACACCCTGGTCGCCGCGGCGCTGGACGGCGGTGGCTCGGACAACGTCACCGTGGTGCTGGTGCGCAGCCACTGAGCCACCGCGCGCGCCGGATCAGCAGGCCGCCTCTGCCAGGTCAGCCATCGCCGCCTTCGGCGGTTCCAGCGCATCCCACACCGCCCTCCCGGCTTTCTGCCGCAGCTTCTGCAGTCGTGCCTCGTGCGCGGCCAGGTCTTCGCTGGCCACGATCACGCGCGGGCGAGGCTTCTCGATCACCCCCGCCAGAGCAGTGACCACCGGCCCGGCCGACACCTCCTCGGCGGCAAAGCCGATTTCGCTTTGTCCCGACGTCAGGCCGATATAGACCTCGGCCAGCAGCTGCGCATCCAGCAGGGCGCCGTGCAACTGCCGGTGCGAATTGTCGACCCCGAGCCGGCGGCACAGCGCATCCAGCGAATTGCGTTGCCCCGGAAAGCTCTGCCGCGCCAGGACCAGCGAGTCCTCTATGCCGCAGCGGTCGCGCAGGCGGCCGTACTGCGGCCCGGCCAGCATCAATTCGTTGTCCAGGAAGCCGACATCGAACGCGGCGTTGTGGATGATCAGCTCGGCGCCATCGATGAAAGCCAGAAACTCGTCCACCACCGCGGTGAACGGTGGCTTGTCGGCCAGGAACTCCAGGGTCAGCCCGGTGACCTCGCGCGCGCCGGGCTCGAAATCGCGACCGGGATTCAGATAGCACTGGAAGGTACGCCCGGTCGGCCGGCGCCCCACGAACTCCACGCAGCCGATCTCCACCACCCGGTTGCCGCGCTCCCAACTCAGCCCCGTGGTCTCGGTGTCGAGGATCACCTGGCGCAGCGGCCGCGCCGTGCTGGCGCCGCTCAACGCGGGTTCGCCGCGGCGCGCAACAGCAGCGCCTGGTCGCGTGCGAGCACGTCGACGCGCTCGTTGTCGGGGTCACCGGAGTGGCCCTTGACCCAGTTCCATGCGATCTCGTGGCGCTGGGCGGCCTCGTGCAGGCGCTCCCACAGGTCGCGGTTCTTGACCGGGGCGCCGGCGGCGGTCTTCCAGCCTCGGCGCACCCAGTTCTTCATCCACTCGGTGATGCCCTGGCGCACGTACTGCGAGTCGGTCTGCAGGACCACCCGGCAAGGTTCGGTCAGGGTTTCCAGGGCCATGATCGCCGCCATCAGCTCCATCCGGTTGTTGGTGGTGGCCGAGTCGCCGCCGGCGATTTCGCGTTCGCGGCCGTTGTAGCGCAACAGCGCCGCCCAGCCGCCGGGTCCCGGGTTGCCAAGGCAGGCGCCATCGGTGTGGATCTCGATCGACTTCCTGCCGGCAGGCTTGCCGTCGGCGGAACGGGGATCGTCTGCAGTGAAGTCGGCTGAATCCGTGGAGGTGATGCTGGTCATCGCTGCATTATCCCTGCCGGAGACGGGTTTGGTCGCGCGGATGTCGCGCGGGACTGTCCGGACCGGGATCATCGCCGCGCAGGAACGCGATCTTCATCACGCCGGGAGCCGCACGACTCCCGGCGCGGCTGGGCCGGTTCCCCTCCCGGGTTGACTGGCTGAACGCTCTGGGGGCATGGTCGGGTTCCGAGGGACCCCGTGTCCAGCCGATCTGCGACAAGCACCACCGTGCCAGCCGCTCAGGAGCGTTCACGATGCAACTGCTGCCCCTGCCAGCGCTCAGTGACAACTACATCTGGGCGCTCGTTGACGACGATGGCGGCGCGGTGATCGTGGATCCGGGCGAGGCGGCACCGGTGTTCGCCGCAGCCGAACACGGCCTGCGCCCGGTGGCCGTGCTGCTGACCCACCACCACCCGGACCACATCGGCGGAACGGACACGCTCCAGCAGCGATGGCCTGGCCTGGCCGTATTCGCCCCCGACGACGTCCGCATCGCGTGCGCCACCGAAACCGTCGGCGAAGGCGCGGACGTCGGCTGCGGGCGCTGGCGCTTCTCGGTGCTGGAGGTGCCGGGGCACACCCGCAGCCACGTTGCTTACGTGCTGCACGCCGATGGCGGAAATGAGGCCGTTTTCTGCGGCGATACCCTGTTCAGCCTGGGCTGCGGGCGCATGTTCGAAGGTACCCCGGCCCAGATGCACCGGTCGCTGATGCGATTGGCCGCCCTGCCCGGCTCGACCCGGGTCTGTTGCGGGCACGAATACACCCTGGCCAATGCCGCCTTCGCGCGGACGGTGGACCCCCATAACCCGGCGCTGGAGCGCCGCACGACCGAGGCCCAAGCCATGCGCGACTCCGCCCAGCCCACCCTCCCCAGCACGATCGCATCGGAGCGTGCGTGCAATCCCTTCCTGCGTTGCACGCAACCGGAGATCGTCGCGGCGGTGGCGTCGCGGCTTGGCCACGCGCCCGCCGATGAGGTGGCCACGTTTGCCGAATTGCGGCGCTGGAAAGACGGGTTCCGGGAATGATCGGCGTCGGCAAGAGCGCGACCGCACCGCTTGCCGCAATCCTGGCGGCGTGTCTCGCACTTCCTGCGCTCGCCGCGGCGGACCCGACCCCGCCCATCGCAGCAGCTCCGGATAGTGCCGAACCCGGGGTTCGCAACGGACGCGACATCTACCGCCAGTTCCGCGAAGGCCTGGCGGAACCCAACTGCGCGCCCGACGCCAGCGACCGCTGGCGCAACCACTTCGCCGCGGCGCCGCGGCGCCTGGCCGCCGGTCGCGATGACCTGCTGCCGCTGTTCGGTTACGTGGTCGACGCCATGCGCGAGGCCGACCTGCCGACCGAATATGCGCTGATCCCGTTCGTGGAGAGTGGCTACAAGCCGGGTGCACGCAGCCCACTGGGCCCGGCGGGCCTGTGGCAGATGATCACCGTGACCGCGCGCAACCACCACATCCGGATCGGCAACGGCTACGACGGCAGGCTTTCCCCGGTCGACTCGACCAAGGCGGCGGTGCGCTACCTCAAGACCCTGCACGGCATGTTCGCCGGTGACTGGAGACTGGCGGCGATGGCGTACAACGCCGGTGAGTACCGCATCTTCGGCGCGCTCAGGCGCGGCGGCCAGGTGGCGCGCGATGCGAAGCCGGAACAGCTGCCGGGCCTGCCCGCCATCACCCACGCCTACGTGCGCAAACTGCACGCCCTGTCCTGCCTGCTGGAGCAGGCGGAGGACGACGAGACCTGGCTGCAGGCGATAGACCGGCCGGTTCCCGAGCTCAAGGCGGTGACGCTGCCCCGGGACGTGCGGCAGCTCGACACCTGGGCCGCGCGAACCGGGCAGGATTCCGCGCAGCTGCGGCGCCTCAATCCGGTGCTTTCAGGGGCCAAGCCCCGCAGTGGGGCGATGCAACTGCTGGTGGTGTCCACGCCGTCCAATGCGGTGCAGGCACTGCCGGATGCCGGACGTGGCAATCCGGCAGCGCAGATGCCATCCGCCGCGCCGGTCGGCTCGCGGCGCCACACCGTCGTGCGCGGCGACAACCTGTCCACCATCGCGCGGCGCTATGGCCTGGGGATCGGCGTGCTGCTCGATCACAACGGACTGACCCGGCGCAGCATCCTGCGCCCGCGTCAGGTGCTCTACATCGATCAGCCCGCGCCAGCGGGCGACTAACCAGCGAGAGCCTGCTTTCGGCTGGCCCCGGGCGCGGCCGCAGGGCAAACTAGCGCCCCGCTCGGCCGGTCAGGTCGCAGCCATGCCCCACGACCATTCGACCATTCGACCATTCGACCAAGGAAAAAACATGGGTTTCCTGCAAGGCAAGCGTGCACTGATCACCGGCATCGCCAGCGAGCGTTCCATCGCCAGCGGCATCGCCGAGGCGATGCATCGCGAGGGCGCCGAACTGGCGTTCACTTACCAGAACGAGAAACTGAAGTCCCGCGTGGAAAAGGCTGCGGCGGCCTACGGCAGCGACATCGTGCTGCCGCTGGACGTGACCGACGATGCGCAGATCGATGAGTGCTTCGCCCAGCTGCGGCAGCACTGGGACGGCTTCGACATCCTCGTGCACGCGATCGCGTTCGCCCCGCGCGAAGCGATCGCCGGCCAGTTCCTCGACGGGCTGACCCGGGAGAGCTTCGCGATCGCGCACGACATCTCGAGCTACTCGCTGTCGGCGCTGGCCAAGGCGGCGCGTCCGCAGATGGCCGGCCGCAACGGTTCGATCCTCACCCTCACCTACCTGGGTGCCGAGCGTGCGCTGGAAGGCTACAACCTCATGGGCGTGGCGAAGGCCAGCCTGGAGGCCAGCGTGCGCTACCTGGCGTGCAACCTCGGCCCGGAAGGGACCCGCGTCAACGCGATCTCCGCCGGCCCGATCAAGACCCTGGCGGCGGCCGGCATCGCCGGGTTCCGCAAGATCCTCGGCCACGTCGAGGAGAACGCGCCGCTGCGGCGCACGGTGACCATCGAGGATGTGGGCAACGTGGCCGCGTTCCTGGGTTCCGACCTTGCCTCCGGCATCACCGGCGAGGTCACCTATGTCGATGCCGGGTACAACATCCTGGGCATGACCGGCATCCACCAGGACTGAGCCTCGCAAGACAAGACGCAACGCAAAACGCCCGGAATCCCGGGCGTTTTTTTTGCGGCAAGGGCGTCCTCGCCAAGCGCTACAGGTTGGACTCGGTGACTTCGATCCGCATGCGCTTGCGCAGGGTCGAGACCAGTTCCTGCGCGGCCTCGGTGCCACCGATCTGCACGACCTGCTGCTGCAGCGTCTCGCGCTGCTGCGGATCGATCTGCTGCACGTCCCCCGGCGTTACCTGGGTGACCGCGAACAGCACCACGCGGCCATCGTCCATCACGCTCTTGCCGATCGCGGCCTGACCCTCTGCCGAGGGCTGCGCGGCAAACACCGCCTCCGAGACGCTGGCAACCGGCAACGGCATGCCACGCTGCACGCCCGACAGGGTCTGCGGGGGCGGAAGCGACTCGGCGGCGGCCACTGCCTCCATGCTTTCGCCTGCCTTGAGCCTCGCCAGCAGCGCATCCGCGCGCTTGTCCGCAGCGGCGCGCGCGCGTTCGGCGCGGATCGCGGCGATGACCTGGTCGCGCACCTGGGCCAGCGGCAGCACGCGCTCCGGGGTGTGTGCCACCACCCGGATCCAGACGTTGTGGTTCGGCGCCAGTTCGATCGGATCGCTGACCGTACCGTCCTGGATCAACGCCTCGGAAAATGCCGCACGCCTGACGGCTGGATTGGCGGCAATGCCGACGTTGGCGTCGCGCGCGAATGGCCCGAGCTTCTGCACCGGAAGGTCGACCGCATCCGCGGCCGGCGCCAGCGAGCCCGGGTTCTCGAGCACCGCGTCCATGAGCGTGCCGGACAGCTCGTTGAATGCACGTTCGCGGTCGGCCTCGGCCTGCTCGCGCGCAAGCGAATCGCGCACGTCTTCGAAGGATTCCTGCTGTCCGGACTTCACCTCGCGCAGCTGGATCACATGCCAGCCGAATTCGGTCTTTACCGGTGCGCTGACTTCGCCGGGCTGCAGCGCGAACAGGGCCGCCTCGAAAGCTGCCGGCATCATGCCCTTGCCGATCCAGCCCAGATCCCCGCCAGTGGCCTTGGACCCGGTGTCGTCGCTGCTCGTCCCCGCAAGCGCGGCGAAATCGGCTCCGGCAGCGCGAGCCTTCGCGGCCAGCTCCGCGGCTTCGCGCTCAGCGGCCTGCTGGGTGGCGGCATCGGCCTTCTCGTCGACCTCGACCAGGATGTGCGATGCCAGCCGCTGTTCCTGCTCCGTGAAGCGGGTGTTGTCCTGCTCGAAACGCTCGCGCAGCGTCGCCTCATCGGCCGCGGCAGGCGCTCGCAGCGCACTGGCGTCCACCTCGACGTACTCGATCGCCACGGTCTCGGGCTCGCGATACGCCTGCTTGTGGCTGCCGTACCAGGTCGTGATTTCTTCGGCGCTGACCGCGGCCGTGTCCGGGCCGGGCGGTGGCAGCATCATCAGGCTGACGTCGCGACGCTCGCCCAGCAGCCGGATCAGGCGGTCGAGCTCAGCGCTGGTGACGAAATGACTGCGCGCGACGGCAATGGGCACCAGGGTCTGCTGGAGGCTGCTGCGGACGTTCTGCTCGAACTGGGTCGGGGTCTGCGCCGGCACCTGCGACGCAAGTGCCAGCTGGTAGCGTTCCGGATCGAATTTGCCGTCGACCTGGAATGCCGGGATCTCCTGGATGGTCCGGCGCACCAGCACGTCGCTGACCACCACGCCGGCCTGCTCGGCCGCCAGGCGCTGGACTTCCTGGTCGATGAGCGTATCGAGGATCGCCCGCTTGGTCTCCAGGCTCTCGAACGCGCGCGGATCGAACGCTTCGCCCTGCTCGGTCCGCTGCTGCTGACGCGCCGCCTCGTAGCTGCTGCGGTACTGCTCGATCGTGACCTCACCGCGGTCCCAAAGCAGCGATGCCGGCCACCACGCGGGTGCCGACGTCCACCAGCGCGGCGGCGCGTCGATCGTGGCGACGGTCGTGCTGGTTCGCTGGACGAGGTACTGCTCGATGCCGACCAGTGAGAAGGCGAGGATCAATACACCCAGGATCACCAGGGCGATCGGGCCGGAGGTCTTGTCGCGGAGGGCTTGCAGCATGTGCAGGTCGCGTAAGGGCAGAGCCGCTTAGTTTACCGCGACTGCGCGCCCGCAGTCTGCTGCAGGCGACCCGCGGCGGTTCGGCATCCACCTATCCCGGCGTCGCCAGGTTCCTGAAACAGAAAAAGCGCCGTCTCCGGCGCTCTTCTGGCAAAACTGGCGGAGTGGACGGGACTCGAACCCGCGACCTCCGGCGTGACAGGCCAGCATTCTAACCAACTGAACTACCACTCCGCGCTTTGAACCCTTCAACCCGTTTGCTTTGCTTGAAATCCGCCTGGACGACGACGGACTTTCGGCAGAGTTCTCAGCAAGACCTGGTGGGTGCTGAGGGTTTCGAACCCCCGACCCTCTCCGTGTAAAGGAGACGCTCTACCGCTGAGCTAAGCACCCGAGCGAGCTGCTTAGTTTACAGCATCCT
>DATHRJ010000340.1:0-13688 GCA_035465455.1 Lysobacter sp. | reverse complement strand
GCCTGCAGCATCTTCGGATCCGCCAGGTCGAGCACGTGCTCCTTGGTATCCACGCGCAGGCTGGTGTAGTCGATCAGCGAGGTGATGATGTTCGACGGCATGCGCTGATCCACGTCCCAGTCGCCGGAGTCGTAGCGCAGTCGCGTGAACCAGAAGTCATACGGCACCGCCGCCCTCGCCGACCACGGCACCTGCGCGAGCAGCGCAGCTCCGGCGGTGCCGGCGAGCAGGCGCAGGAAGTCACGGCGCGATGGCGGATGGGTCATGACGACAACGGCTCTGTTACGTGGAGGCGGGCTGCCCGCGAAGCGCTGCGGGCAACGGGCGCCTGGTTCGCATCTCGCCGTCGCCAATCCTCATGCGACCGGTTGCGCCCGCACGGCCTTGAAATGCGGGCGCCAGCGCGGCAGGAACCTCAGACCGCATCCGACAGCGAGGTGAAGGTGAAGTCGCGCAGCTTCATCGGCGGAATCATCATCACGAAGTTGCCCTCGTCGGCCGCCACCCGCACCGGCCGGCCGAGCTCCTCGATGTTGTTGAGCATGATCACCGGCGATTCGTTGAAGCGGAAATTCTTGACCGGGTGCTTGATCACGCCGTCTTCGATGTAGAACGTGCCGTCGCGGGTCAGGCCGGTCAGCAACACCGTCTGCGGGTCGACCATGCGGATGTACCAGGTGCGCGTGACCAGGATGCCCTTCGCGGTGCCGGCCACCAGTTGCGCGGTCGACTTGTCGCCGCCGGCCACCAGCAGGTTGCCGGGCGCGCCGACCGGACGCTTGCCCTGCTTCTGCGCCCAGAAGCGCGAGTACTGCAGGTTGGCGATCTTGCCGTCCTTGACGATGTCCATCTTCTCGCGCGGCAGGCCGTCGCCGTCCCACGGCAGTACCGCGGCATCGTCATCCCACGGATCGGCGCTGATGTTCACGCGCGGGTCGTAGACCTGTTCGCCGATCTTGTTGCCGCCGCCCTTCTTGGACAGGAAGCTGCGGCCCTCGTCGGCCTGGCGTGCATCGAAGAAATTCATCATGAACGAGATCAGGCCCGCGGCCGCCGCCGGCTCCAGGATCACGGTGTACTTGCCCGGCTCCAGCGCCTTGGCATCGGCCGAGTCGCGCGCCTTGCGGATCGCGGTACGGATGTCGCTGCCGGCGTCGAACTTCGCCACCTGCGCCAGGTTGCGCCCGACCCAGCCGGAACCACGGCCATCCTCGGTGCGCACCGTGCAGGTGTAGTCCATGCCGGAGGTCTTCTGGTAGGCGAAGTTGCCGTTGCTGTTGGCCATCGCCGAGAAGCCCTGGCCATCGTTGAGGAAGCCGGCGGCGATCAGTCCGTCGGCCTTGCACGGGCCGATCGAATCGGCGGCGACGCGGGCGCGGTACTCGGGGGTGATCGCGGCGGTGGTCGCATCGAACGTCGGGCTGGGGCGGTATTCCTGCTTGGCGATCGCCGGCACGAACTCGGGGTTCTCCGGCGCGAGCTTCGCCAGGTCCTCGGCGCGGCGGACCACGCGCTCCAGCGCGGCGTCGTTGAACTCGTTGATCGTGGCCACGCCGGTGCGCTTGCCGAATGCCACCTGCACCGCGAGGTCGGTGTTGCTGACCACGCCGCTGGTGGAGATGTTGTTGAGCGCGAAGCGGATGTTGCCGTCCACCGAGCCCTGCAGCGTCGCGGTGCACTCGTCGGCCGTGGACAGGGCGATGACCTTGTCGAGGATGGCCTTGGCTTCCTGTTCGGTGAACATACTCATGCCGATCTCCTAACGTGTTTGCGTGTGCGCTGAGGGCCCGATCAGCCGAGGCTGCGTGCGGTATTGATGACGTTGACGCCGTTGAAGCGGGCGGTGCTGGAACCGTGCGAGACCGCCGACACCTGCGAGGGCTGGCCCTTGCCGTCGAAGAACGATCCGCCGAGGCGGTAGTCGCGCTGGTCGCAGATGGCCGCACACGAATTCCAGAACTCCGGAGTGCGGATCTGGTAGGCGACGTCCTCGATCATGCCGGTGACCTTGCCGCCCTTGACCTCGTAGAACAGCTGGCCGCCGAACTGCGCGTTGTAGCGCTGCTGGTCGATCGAGTACGAGCCGCGACCGATGATGTAGATGCCGTTGTCGATGTCGGCGGCCATCTGCGCCGGCGAGAGCTCGCCCTTGCCCGGCGCCAGCGACACGTTGGCCATGCGCTGGAACTGCACGCTGGACCACGAGTCGGCGTACGAGCAGCCCTGCGATTCGGGCTCGTCGATCAGGTGGGCCTGGTCGCGGGTCGCCTGGTAGTTGACCAGCACGCCGTCGCGGATCAGGTCCCAGCGCTTCGTCGGGATGCCCTCGTCGTCGTATCCGACGGCGCCCAGGCTGCCCGGCTGGGTCTTGTCGGCGAAGATGTTGACCTGCTCGCTGCCGTAGCGGAAATCCCCGCTGCGCCATTTGTCGAGCGTGGCGAAACTGGTGCCGGCGTAATTGGCTTCGTAGCCGAGCACGCGGTCGAGTTCCAGCGGGTGGCCGACCGATTCGTGGATGGTCAGGAACAGGTGGCTCGGGTCGAGCATCAGGTCGTACTTGCCCGGCTTGACCGACGGCGCCTTGAGCTTCTCGCGCGCATCGCGCGCAGCACTGCGGGCGTCGGCCACCATGTCGTAGGATCCGCCGTACATGACCACGCCACCGGGCAACTCGAAGCGGTCCTGCGGCTTGGCATCGAGGAATTCGTAGCCCATGCCCATTGGCGAGGACAGCCCGTCGCGGGTGCGGAATTTGCCGCTGGCCTTGTCGATCGCGGTCGCGGTGAAGGGCGTCCAGATGCGGTGCACGTCCTGGTCGATGTAGGAGCCGTCGCTGGAGGCGAAGTACTTCTGCTCGTTGACCTGGAACATCCGCGAGGCGATGAAGCTGGCGCCGGCGGCCAGTGCCGCGGCGTTGACCGACAGCAGCAGGTCGACCTTGTCCTTCACCGGCACCTGCATCGCGTTGCGCGTGATCGGGGTGGCCCACGACACCTCGCCGACGCCGCGCGCGGGTGCCAGCTGCACCGGCTCGGTCATCGCCTTGCCATTGGCCTTCGCGATCGCCAGCGCCTGTCGGGTCGCCGCCGCGACCGCATCGACGCCCAAATCGCTGGTGGCGGCAAAGCCCCAGGCGCCGTTGGCAAGCACGCGGATGCCGATGCCGGTCGACTCGGTGTTGACCACGTTCTCGACGGTGTTTTCGCGGGTGATGATGAACTGGCGCAGGTAACGGCCGATGCGCACGTCGCAGTAACTGGCGCCGCCATCGCGCGCGGCACCCAGGGCGATGTCGGCCAGTTGCTTCTTGAGCGCCACGTCGAGCTGCGTGGTCAGCACTTCGGCCGCGACCGCGCGGCCGAACGCCGGCAGCAGCATCGCGCCGAGCCCGAGCCCGGTGGCCTTGAGGAAACCTCGCCGATGCACCATCCGCGCGTCAGCCGAGGTTGCGCGCGGTGTTGATGACGTTGATGCCGTCGAAGCGCGCCGTGCTGGAGCCGTGCGAGACCGCCGACACCTGCGAGGGCTGGCCCTTGCCGTCGAAGAACGAACCGCCGAGGCGGTAGTCGCTCTCATCGCACACGGCCACGCACGAGTTCCAGAATTCCGGGGTGCGGATCTGGTAGGCGACGTCCTCGACCATGCCGGCGATCTTGCCGTCCTTGATCTCATAGAACAGCTGACCGCCGAACTGCGCGTTGTAACGCTGCTGGTCGAGCGAGAACGAGCCGTCGCCGATGATGTAGATGCCCTTCTCGACGTCCTTGATCATGTCGGCGACGCTGAGCTTGGCCTTGCCCGGCGCCAGCGAGACGTTGGCCATGCGCTGGAACTGCACGCTGGACCACGAGTCGGCGTAGCAGCAGCCATCGGACTCGGTCTTGCCCAGGATGTGGGCCTGGTCGCGGATGGTCTGGTAATCGACCAGCACCCCGTCCTTCACCAGGTCCCAGCGCTTGGTCTTGACGCCCTCGTCGTCGTACTCGACCGCGCCCAGGCTTCCCGGCTGCAGCTTGTCGGCGAACAGCGTGACCTTGTCGCTGCCGTACTGGAAGTTTTCCTTGAGCTTGTCGAGCGTGGCGAAGCTGGTGCCGGCGTAGTTGGCCTCGTAGCCGAGCACGCGGTCGAGCTCGAGCGGGTGGCCGACCGATTCGTGGATCGTGAGCCAGGTATGCGACGGGTCGAGCACCAGGTCGTACTTGCCCGGCTTGACCGACGGCGCCTTGAGCTTCTCGCGCGCCTGTTGCGCGGCCGCGATCGCATCCTCGCGCATGTCGTAGCTGCTGGCGTAGTTGATGACGCCATTGGGGGACACGACCTTGCCGGCGCCGGCGCCATCCAGGTACTCGAAGCCCATGCCCATCGGCGCCGAGAGGCCCTCGCGGGTGCGGAACTTTCCGCTGGCCTTGTCGATCGCGGTGACCGTCAACGGCGCCCATATCCGGTGCACGTCCTGGTCGATGTAGGACCCGTCGGTGGAGGCGAAGTATTTCTGCTCGTTGACCAGGAACAGCATCGAGTTGACGAAGTCCGCGCCGGCTTTCGTGGCCGCGGCATTGACGCCCAGCAGCAGGTCGACCTTGTCCTTGATCGGCACTTCCATCGCGTTCTTGCGGATCGGCGTCTTCCACGCGACCTCGCCCACGCCCGGAGCCTTGGCCAGTTGCACCGGCGCGGTCTGGGTCCTGGCGTTGGCCTTGGCGATCGCGGTGGCCTGGCGCGCGGCGTCGACCACGCCCTTGTTGCTGAGGTCGTTGGTCGCGGCGAAGCCCCAGGCGCCATCGGCGATCACGCGGATGCCGATGCCGGTGGACTCGGTGTTGACCACGTTCTGGACCTTGTCCTCGCGGGTGATCACGAACTGGCGCATGTAGCGGCCGATGCGCGCATCGCAGTACGACGCGCCGGCGTCCGTCGCGCTCTGCAGCGCGGTGTCGGCCAACGCTTTCTTCAGCGCCACGTCGAGCGGGCTAAGCAACGCCTCGGCGGCGATCACGCGACCCCAGGCCGGGAGCATCAGTCCGCCGAAGCCCAGGCTGCTGATCGTGAGGAACGTACGTCTATCCATCGGTGATGCTCCGCCGGTGCGGCCCGCAGCAGTCCGGAGCGTCTGGTGGACGCCGGATGAGCAGGCATGAGGAGATGAGGTCAACCCGGATCGACTTTGCTGGGGCTGCGCGGGAGCGTCAAGTGACCTTCGGCATGGCAGGCGCCCTTCGTGGCCGCGACCTGGCCTCCAGCGTGACGCGCGCCGCATTACGGATGCCCGATCCGGCGGTCACGTGCGGTGGCATCGGGAAGATCACCGTGGCGAACATGAAAAAGCCCCGCATCAGCGGGGCTTTTCGGTGAAGCGGTGCAGGCGTTACCAGCTCAGCTGGCAGCCTTCTTCGCCACGACCTTCTTCGCCGGCGCCTTGGCGACGGTCTTGGTGCTGGTCTTCTTCACCACCGGAGCGGCGACGGCGCCGGTGGCCTTGGTCACCGAGCTGCGCACGTTGCCGTAGCTGGAGATGGAACGCTTGCCCTTGGCGGTCTTGCGGTCGCCTTTACCCATGGTCTTGCTCCTGACGCTGTGTCTTGAATGATGGCCACGCAGCTGCGCGCGAAGCGGCGAAGCGTAGCACACACAGCCCCTTGCCGGCTCTCAGTGGCCGCAACTGGCGCTGTGCACGTGGCGGTGGTTGAGCCGCAGGTTGGCCAGGTGCGCCAGCGCCACCAGCGTGCCGCCGGCGGTCATCGCGACAGCATGCGACAGCAGCGATTCGTGCAACGGCGGGTACAGCACCCCGGTCCAAAGCAGCGCCAGGCCGGGAACCAGCAGACCCAGCGCGCGCACCGCGCGGTGGCGGCGATAGCCCCAAGCCACGCTGAACAGGCCCAGCAACGTCGCAAACACGACGAAGCCGCGCTCGAACGTGTCGCTGGCCAGGCCCGCCAGCCCCAGCGACGGCAGCAAGGCGATCACCACCGGCAGCAGCGCGCAATGCACCGCGCACACCAGCGAGCCGGAGGCACCGAGGCGGTCGAGCAGGCGGCGGCGAAGGGGGGTCGGCATGAGCAGGTACATGGCGGACGGATGACGGATGGTGAGCGTTATAATATAACATTACACCTGCTCTGCCCGTCACTCTACCCGAGACCCGTCATCCATGCCGCGAATTTCCCGATCCCCGCTGGCCATCGCCCTGCTGCTCGCGCTGCCGCTGGCGCATGCGCAGACCGCGGTAGCACCGCTCCAGGCCGAGGCGCACGACCAGCACCAGCCGGTCGACCTGACCGCGGTCCAGGTCAGGGCGACGCCGCTGGCCGGCACCGCCGAGGACCTCGCGCGGCCGGTGGAAGTGCTGGCCGGGGAACGCCTGGATGCGGCCAAGGCCAATTCGCTGGGTGAAACCGTGGGCCGCCTGCCGGGCGTGCAGTCGTCGTACTTCGGCCCCGGCGTGGGCCGTCCGATCATCCGCGGCTTCGACGGCGCGCGCGTGCAGGTGCTCAGCGACGGGCTCGGCTCCGGCGATGTCTCGACCGTCAGCGCCGACCACGCGGTGACGCTGGAGCCGTTCCTGGCCAACCAGATCGAGGTGCTCAAGGGACCGGCGACGCTGCTGTATGGCAGCGGCGCGATTGGCGGCGCGGTAAACGTGGTCGACGGACGCATCCCCGAGGCGGTGACCGCTCAGCCGCTGCAGGGCCGGGCCGAACTGCGCGCCGGCACGGTCAACGACGAGCGGACCGGGATGCTGCGCCTGGACGGCACCTCCGCTTCGGGCAACCTGGTGTTCCACCTCGATGCCCTGCATCGCGAGACCGGCGACTACGACATCCCCGGCTTCGCCGAGAGCGCCGCATTGCTGGCAGAGGAAGGCGAGACGCCCGATGTCGACAGCGCCGGCGTGCTGCCCAACAGCGCTCTGCGCACCGACAGCGCCGCACTGGGCGTGTCATGGGTCGGCGATCGCGGCTTCATCGGCATCGGCCAGAGCCTGTTCGACACCCGCTATGGCGTGCCCGGCCACGGCCACGACGAAGCGGCCGACGGCGAGGCGACGCACGCCGATGAATCGGTGCAACTGGTGATGGACCAGCGCCGCACCGAGGTCCGCGGCGGCCTCGACGAACTGGGCATGTTCGAGTCGCTGCGGGTCAAGGTCGCCAGGACCGACTACACCCACACCGAACTGGAGGGCGGCCAGGTCGGCACGGTCTTCGACAACGACAGCACCGACGCGCGGCTGGAACTCGTGCACCGTCCCTGGGGCGGCTGGAACGGCGCGTTCGGCCTGCAATGGTCGCAGCGCGATTTCGTCGCGATCGGCGACGAGGCGTTCGTGCCGCCGTCGGAGTCGCGCGATGCCGGCGTGTTCTGGATCGGGGAGCGCGACCTGGGCCCGGTCAAGCTGGAACTGGGCGCACGCCACGACCGCAACCGGGACGATGTCGACGCAGCCGAGGCGATCGGGCCAAGCCGCTCCTTCGATACCTACAGCGCGTCGGCAGCGGCCAAGTGGGACATCAGCGAAGCGCTGCATCTGTCGTTCGGGCTGGACCGCGCGCAGCGTTCGCCGTCTGCGGAGGAGCTGTACTCCAACGGCGTGCACGTGGCCACCGCGAGCATCGAGCTCGGCAACCCCGGCCTGGACGCGGAGACCGCGAACCGCGCCGAGATCGGCCTGCACTGGCACAGCGGTCCGCTGCAACTGAGCGCTTCGCTGTACCACGTGCGTTTCGACGACTTCGTCTATCTGGCCAACACCGGCGCCATCGCCGCCGACCTGCCGGTGCGGGTGTGGACCCAGGACGACGCGCGCTTCAACGGCGCCGAGGCCGAACTCGACTGGAACTTCGCCGACAATGCCAGCGGCCTCTGGGACCTGCGCGTGTTCGGCGACCTGGTACGGGCGAAGGTCAGCGGCGGTGGCACGCGCGCACTGGCGTTCTCGGTACCAAATGACGATGGCAGCAGTGAGGATCGCCTGGTCGAACTCGCACTGGGCGGAAACCTGCCGCGCATCGCGCCGTCACGAATCGGCGGCGAGTTGCGCTGGGAGCGCGGCGCCTGGCGCGCATCGGTGGGCGCGGTGCGCTACGCCAAGCAGGACGACGTCGCTGAATTCGAGAGCGCCACGCCCGGCTACACCCTGGTCGATGCGCACCTCGCGTGGCACCGCGATACCCGCGGCGCCAACGCGTGGGAAGTGTTCCTCGACGGCAGCAACCTGCTCGACAAGGAAGCGCGCGTGCATACCTCGTTCCTCAAGGACCTGGCGCCGCTGCCGGGACGCGGCATCGCCTTTGGCGTGCGGATGTTCTTCTAAGCGCAAGACGCACGATCGAGCTTCGTAGCCCGGGTAAGCGCAGCGCACCCGGGACCGCGCAGACATCGCAGCGCCCAGCTGCGCTTTGGCGACCGGACGGATGCCGAAGGGCGGTCGGGTGGTTCCGAGGTCCCGGGTGCGCTGCGCTTACCCGGGCTACAGTCGCGACGCCTCACTCGCTACTGGACGGCTGAGCGGCAGCGTTGCAGCTGGCGCATATCCCGTGCACTTCCAGGGTCTGCGCCTGCGGCACGAACCCCAGCGCGCGGGCCCGCGCATCGAGCGCCTCCACGATGCGTTCGTCCTCCAGCTCCGTGGCCGAATGGCAGCGGTCGCAGATCAGGAACGGCACCGCGTGCTGCTCGCCGCCGGGATGGTGGCAACCCACGAACGCATTGATCGACGACAGCTTGTGGATGAAGCCGTGTTCGAGCAGGAACTCCAGCGCGCGATAGACCGTCGGTGGCGCGGCGGCATCGTGCGTCGCCTTCATCTGGTCGAGCAGTTCGTACGCTTTCACCGGGCGCTCGGCATCGGCGATCAGCCTCAGCGCGTTGGCGCGGATCGGGGTCAGGCGCAGTCCACGCTGCGCGCACACGCGCTCGACCTCGCTCACGAACGCGTCGGGGTCGTGGACGTGGTGCCGTGGATCGGTGCAGGCGTGGGTCATCGTGCCTCTCCCCGGATCGTGCTCAGGCGCCGACCGGCAGCTTCGCCAGGGCGGCGTCGATGCGCTTTACCGCCTCGCCCTGCCCGGCCAGGTACACGGTGTGCGAGATGTCGGGGCTGACCTGGGTGCCGGTGATCGCCACCCGCAGCGGCTGCGCGACCTTGCCCATGCCCAGGCCCAGCGCCTCCGCGGTTTCGTGCAGCGCGGCGGCGACGCCGTCGAGCGTCCACGGTTGCAGCGCCGCCAGGCGCTCGCGCGCAGCCGCCAGCGGCGCCTGCGCGGCGGCGGTGAAGTGCTTGCCCACGGCCGCGTCGTCGTAGTGCTCCAGCGGGCGATACCAGACCGCCGCGCGCGCGGCCATCTCCTTCAGCGTCTGCACGCGATCGCGCAATGCGACCACGACATCCACCGGCGCCGGCCCGCGGGCGAGATCGAAACCCTCGTTGTGCAGGTGCCATTGCAGATGCGTGGCGACATCATTCGGGTCGTCGCTCTTGAGGTACTGCTGGTTGAGCCAGCCGAGCTTGGCGCTGTCGAAGCGCGAGGCGGAATGGTTCACGTCCTCGATCTTGAACAGCCTGCGCATCTCCTCCAGCGAGAAGATTTCCTGGTCGCCATGCGACCAGCCCAGCCGCACCAGGTAGTTCAGCAGCGCGTGCGGCAGGTAGCCGTCGTCGCGGTACTGCATCACCCCGACCGCACCGTGGCGCTTGGACAATTTCGCGCCATCGGGGCCGAGGATCATCGGCAGGTGCGCGAAGGCCGGCACCGGCGCGCCGAGTGCGTGATAGAGATTCACCTGGCGCGGGGTGTTGTTGACATGGTCGTCGCCGCGGATCACGTCGGTGATGCGCATGTCGATGTCGTCGACCACGACCGCGAAGTTGTAGGTCGGGAAACCGTCGGAGCGGATCAGCACCAGGTCGTCGAGCTCGGTGTTGCTCCAGCTGATGCGGCCCTTGACCTTGTCGTCGAACACGACGTCGCCATCCAGCGGGTTCTTGAAGCGGATCACCTTGTTGGGGTCGTCGCGCTCGGGCAGGTCCAGATCGCGCGAACGGCCGTCGTAGCGCGGCTTGTTCCCGGCCGCCTGCGCGGCCTCGCGCATCGCATCGATCTCCTCGCGGCTCTCGTAGGCGTAGTAGGCCTTGCCGGCCTGGACCAGCTCGCTGGCGACCTGCCGGTAGCGATCGTAGCGGTCGGTCTGGAAGATCGGACCTTCATCAAAGTCCAGCCCCAGCCACGCCATGCCATCCAGGATCGCCTGCACCGCCTCCTGGGTACTGCGGGTGCGGTCGGTATCCTCGACCCGCAGGATGAACTGGCCGCCACGGCGGCGCGCCTCCAGCCAGCAGTACAGCGCGGTGCGTGCGCCGCCGATGTGCAGGTAGCCCGTCGGGCTGGGGGCAAAGCGGGTGCGGCAGGTCATGCGCGGCTCGGTGTGCGGAAAACGCGATTTTACCGGAGCCGGCGCGGCGCCGTCGGTGCGGGGCCATGCATCCGCTTCGGCGGTGGCGCGGCGTCGGCGGCGACGACGCCGCGGGCGCCGCAGCTACAATCGCGGGATGACCACGCTGTTCATCTCCGACCTGCACCTGGACGCCGAACGCCCGGCGATCACCGAGCTGTTCGCCCGGTTCCTGCGCGAGCAGGCCTACGGCGCCGACGCGCTGTACATCCTGGGCGACCTGTTCGATGCCTGGGTCGGCGACGACGATCCCTCGCCGACCGCCTCGCGCGTGGCCGATGAACTGCGCGCGCTGCGCCAATCCGGCGTGCCGGTGTACTTCATGCGCGGCAACCGCGACTTCCTGCTCGGCCATGACTACGCCCGCCGCGCCGGGATGACGATCCTGCCCGACCCGGCGGTGATCCTGCTGTACGGTGAGACGACCCTGCTGATGCACGGCGACACCTTGTGCACCGACGATGTCGCCTACCAGGCATTCCGCGCGCAGACCCGCAACCCGCAGTGGCAGGAGCAGTTCCTGGCGCAACCACTGGCGGCACGCCTCGCGTTCGCGCAACAGGCGCGCGCGGCGAGCCAGGCGCACCAGGCGGGGTTGCAGCAACAGAACCTGATGGAAGCGATCACCGACGTGTCGGCCCCGACGGTCGCCTCGACACTGCGCCGCTACGGTATCGACACCCTGATCCACGGCCACACCCATCGTCCGGCGGAGCACGCACTGGAGGTGGAGGGCCGCGCGTGCCGGCGCATCGTGCTGGGCGACTGGTACGAGCAGGGGTCGGTGTTGCGAGTGGACGCGCGGGCGATGGCGTTGGAGTCGCTCGGGTGATCAGCCGTGCGCAGGCGCCGCCGGCCCGCCGCGCTGTCGTCGCCTGCCGCTGCCGCTAAGCCGCGGGAGACTCCGCCGATTCACCCAGGGCAGCAAGCTCTTCGGAGGTGAAGCCCGCTGCCAGCCGCGCGGTGATGTTGAACGGCCCGCGGACGCTGCCGCGCGCGTGCTCGGCCAGCAATTCGCGGAAGCGGGCCTGCGGCTCGACGCCGTCGCGCTCGCAGTACCACCGGTACCAGCGCGAGCCGGCGGCGACGTGGCCGACCTCCTCGCGCAGGATCACCTCCAGGATCGCCACGGTGGCATCGTCGCCCAGCGCGCGCAGCTTCACGATCATCCCCGGGGTCACGTCCAGCCCGCGCGCCTCCAGCACCCGCGGCACCAGCGCCATGCGCGCCAGCCCGTCGTGCGCGGTCTTCCCGGCCATCTCCCACAAGCCGTGGTGCGCGTCGAAACTGCCGTAGTCGTGGCCCAGTTGCTGCAGCCGCGCACGCAGCATCGCGAAATGCCGCGCCTCGTCGGCGGCGATCGCCACCCAGTCGGCGTAGAACGCCGGCGGCAGGCCGCGGAACCGGTAGGCCGCGTCCCAGGCGAGGTCGATTGCGTTGAACTCGATGTGCGCGATCGCATGCACGAACGCGGCCCGGCCCTCGTCGCTGCCGAGCCCGCGCCGGGGCACGTCGCGGACCGGTACCAGCCGCGGAAGCGGCGGCCTGCCGGGCATGCGGATCGGCTCGGGCGCGGGCGCGTCGTCGGGCAACGTCAGTTCGCCGCGCGCGAACGCTTCGGCGGCATGGAAGGTCAGCGCGAGCTTGGACTCGATGCTGCTGGCATCGAGGCAGGCGCGCGCGGCTACGAACAGCGATGTCATGTGGCTGGGCCGGTCATCGCGATGGCCCTGCGCGGCGACGGCTCACGAAGCCCGGCGGTTGGTCTTGGCCTCGTCGGAGCGCAGCTGCTTGATCCTTTCGAAGTAGTCGCCGTCGATCCCGGTCACGTACTTGCCGTTGAAGCACGACGAATCGAAATGCTCGATGCGCTGCTTCGGGCCCGAAACCGCCGCTTCCAGGTCGGCAAGGTCCTGGTAGATCAGCCAGTCGCAGCCGAGCTGCGCCTGCACTTCTTCCTCGGTGCGGCCGTGCGCGATCAGCTCCTCGGCCGACGGCATGTCGATGCCGTAGATGTTCGGAAAGCGTACCGGCGGCGCGGCCGAGGCGAAATACACCTTGCGCGCGCCGGCGTCGCGCGCCATCTGCACGATCTGCCGCGAGGTCGTGCCGCGCACGATCGAATCGTCGACCAGCAGCACCACGCGGTTCCTGAACTCCAGCGGGATCGGGTTGAGCTTGCGCCGCACCGACTTCGCCCGCTCGCCCTGCCCCGGCATGATGAAGGTCCGGCCGACGTAGCGGTTCTTGATGAAACCCTCGCGGTACTTCACCCCGAGCACGCCGGCGATCTCCAGCGCGGCATCGCGCGAGGTGTCGGGGATCGGGATCACCGTGTCGATGTCGTGGTCCGGGCGCAGCCGCAGGATCTTCTCGCCCAGCGTCTGTCCCATGCGCATGCGCGCCTTGTGCACCGAGATGTCGTCCAGCATCGAATCGGGCCGGGCGAAGTAGACGAACTCGAAGATGCATGGCGCGTGCTGGCGCGGCTGCGCGCACTGGCGGGTGTGCAGCTCGCCCTCGGCGGTGATCACCACGCCCTCGCCGGGACGCACGTCGCGCAGGCGCTCGAAACCCAGCAGGTCGAGGGCGACCGACTCGGAGGCGACCACGTATTCGTCGCGACCCTCGAACACGCGCTTGCCCAGCACCAGCGGGCGGATGCCGTTGGGATCGCGGAATGCGACCAGCCCCAGGCCGAGCACGGTCGCCACGACCGCGTATCCGCCCTCGCAGCGCCGGTTGACGCCCTCGATCGCCTTGAATGCCGCCTCCGGATCCAACCCGCGCTGGGAGTCGAGCTCGTGCGCGAACACGTTGAGCATCACCTCGGAGTCCGACTCGGTGTTGATGTTGCGGCGGTCCTGCTCGAACACCTCGCGCAGCAGCGCTTCGGTATTGATGAGGTTGCCGTTGTGCGCCAGTGCAATGCCGAACGGCGAGTTGACGTAGAACGGCTGCGCCTCGGCGTAGCCCTCGCTACCGGCGGTCGGATAGCGGCAATGGCCGATGCCGATGTGGCCATCGAGCAGCTTCATCGCGACTTCGTCGAACACTTCGCTGACCAGGCCGTTGCCCTTGTGCACGCGCAGCTTGCGCCCGTCGGCGGTGGCGATGCCGGCCGCGTCCTGGCCGCGGTGCTGCAGCACCATGAGGCCGTCGTAGAGCTGCGCTGCGACGTGGTTGTGGCCGACGATACCGATGATGCCGCACATGGTTTGTACCTTGCTGTTGTC